>JAGPUU010000021.1 GCA_018067325.1 Amphritea sp. | reverse complement strand
TGATACCCAATTTGGGTAACAACAGCCTCATAACAGCGCCTATCTGTATCTAAAAAGCCACATTCACAGTAAAACTCATGGAGCCACTCGCCGACAATCAGCAGTACCGATCAGTTGTTGTCCATCGATATCCTGAGTTTGTTGTATCTGAAGGATATCGTAAACCTCAACCGTAGTTTTATTGACATCATGTTTCCAGAGAATATTACAGATCTCTTTAGCACTATCATTACGCTTTTCACCACTCTCGCGAGGGAGCATTCCTATAGCCAACACACCGCCATCTGCCCACCAGACAGGGGTTGCAGGGTATTTATCTGGTTGAGAGGCGAGTTCCGCTTCAACAACCGCCCGCTTTTCAAGGGACAGAGGTTCTTCGTAGAGGTAATAAGTGACGGCTGCGGTGATAGCAACCAGAATGACCATGATCGTTTTCTTATTCATCAATCTAACTTTTCTCTAAATAAGTAATCTAATAGCAACAATAGCCATTAAAAAAAAACCCGGTGTGCACCGGGTTTTTTTAACGTGTATAACTTGTATTAACTAATTAACACCAACCAGCAGCCACACATGTGCCGCCTTTAACCCAATTAACATTACCTTGTGAAACGTCAGGGGTTAGAGTGTAGTCAGCATTAGTACCTATAGTTTGTGAAGTAGCAGTAATTGCCCCTACACTAGCACCGCTCTGGTTCAAGGTTACAGTTGCAACATAACCACCTTGGCCATTAGCAGAGCTTACCGCAGCACTTACACCAGGAGACTGAGCAGCGGATGTAGCATTGCCGAATTCAGCAAATGCGACTTCATAAGAAGTTTTGACTGCAGAAGTAGCAACAACAACTTCAGAAAACTTAGCTTTATTGGTGTAATTCTGATACGCAGGCAGCGCAATCGCTGCCAAAATACCGATGATCGCTACTACGATCATCAATTCAATAAGGGTAAAACCTTGTTGCTTTTTAATTGTGCTTTTCATTATTAACTCTCCAGCGAGTAAGTATTCATCATCATCCTTGCTCCGAACGACCCTTTCCCTTGCCATATAGCTCTTCATCCATGCTCCATACGAGCCTGAGATGATAATAACCTATTTTTTATGGCAGTCCAGTGACCTAAAGCAAGCGCCTGTTGATTCTCAAACCGACGGATAGATGTTACTTTACAAATAGATAATAATACAAGGCAGTTTAGGTTAAAGCGTTATAAACTTAAGCATCTTGATATGACGCCGATAAAAGCAGCTAAAATGGATTCTCTGACATTATGAGCGTACAACCCTTTCAGCCCCTAAGTGGTTTGGCGAGACGACTGGTTAACGATGGTGTATTTTCATCTGATGTAGCGATGGACGCCCTAAAAACCGCCCGCAAGGACAATAAACCATTTATTGCCCATATTATTGAAAACCGTCTTGTAAGCGCCTACCGAGCGGCGGCAGCTGCCGCTGACGAATTTGGTATGCCTTTGTTCGACCTGGAAGTTATCGACATTGAAGCGCTTCCTCAAGGTCTGGTAGATGAAAAACTAATAACCAAGCACCATGCCCTGCCACTAATCAAACGTGACAACCGGCTGTATGTTGCGATATCTGACCCAACTAACATCCAGGCATTGGATGAATTCAAATTTCATACGGGCACTACTACCGAAGGCGTCATTGTTGAGGAAGATAAGCTTTCCAATCTGATTGATACCTTTCTGGATGAACAAAATTCTGCTTTAGACGGCCTCGATGATGCAGATCTTGATAACCTTGAAATCGATGAAGGAGTTCAAGAGCAGCAAGAAGACACTGGTGAAGAGGCGGCAAATGATGCACCTATCGTGCGGTTTGTTAATAAGATCCTCCTGGATGCGATCAAATCCGGCGCGTCTGATATTCACTTTGAACCCTATGAAAAATCCTATCGTATCCGTTGCCGTATCGATGGCATTCTTCAAGAAGTAGCAAAGCCCCCTGCTAACCTGGCGCCCCGACTCTGTGCCCGACTGAAAGTCATGTCGCAGATGGACATATCTGAAAGGCGCATGCCTCAGGATGGCCGCATAAAAATGAAGATATCGAAAAACCGTGCCATCGACTTCCGGGTAAACACATTGCCTACCCTATGGGGTGAAAAAGTTGTTCTCCGTATCCTCGACCCAACCAGCGCCCAGATGGGTATAGAAGCTCTAGGCTACGATGAAGACCAAAAAGAACTCTTCATGCAGACTCTGCATAAACCTCAGGGCATGATACTGGTAACCGGTCCCACGGGTAGTGGTAAAACCGTATCTCTATACACCGGCTTGAATATCCTTAATACCGTTGAGCGAAATATATCAACGGCAGAAGATCCCGTAGAGATCAATCTTGAAGGTATCAACCAGGTCCATGTAAACGTCAAAGTAGGCCTGACTTTCGCCGAAGCGCTACGCTCATTTCTACGCCAAGACCCTGATGTAGTGATGGTAGGTGAGATTCGGGACATTGAAACAGCCGAAATCGCGATCAAGGCCGCCCAGACCGGCCACATGGTACTATCAACTCTGCACACCAACAGCGCAGCAGAAACACTAACTCGACTACGCAATATGGGGGTTCCTGCCTTTAACATCGCCACATCTGTGTCTATGATTATTGCTCAGCGGTTAGGAAGGCGCTTGTGTACCGGCTGTAAAAAACCAGCCAATATCCCCGAGGCTACGCTACTAGAAGAAGGCTTCACCGAGGAACAGATAAAAGCAGGGCTCAATATATTTGAGCACAACCCGGAAGGCTGTAATAAATGTAACAAAGGTTATAAAGGCCGTGTCGGTGTTTATGAGACGATGTCAATGAGCCCGGAGATTGCTCAGGTTATAATGGACAACGGAAGTTCGCTGGACATTCTCAATACGGCAAAGAAGCAGGGTTTCAGATCCCTGAGACTCTCAGCTCTGCGGAAGGTTATTCAAGGCGTGACCAGCCTGGAAGAGATGAACCGGGTCATTAAACTTTAATGCCCCCTGTATTATATTTATGCTTTAGATTTTGTAAGTTTCGAATATTTTAAACCTGGATACGGAAACCACCCGGATGGCTAAGACAGCGACAGATAAGGCACCTATCACCTTTAACTGGGAAGGCAAAGATAAAAGCGGCAATCCTAGCAAAGGCTCAATCAATGCCGACAATCTGGGCGAGGCGAAAGCACTGCTGCGCAAACAGGGCATAATGCCGAAAAAAGTCCGTAAACAAACCTACAGTATGTTCAGCGACCATAATAAGCCCATTAAGGCACTGGATATCGCACTGTTCACCCGACAGACCGCCACTATGCTTAAATCCGGTGTTCCTCTGCTACAAGGCTTTGAAATCGTTGCTAACGGTATTGAAAAAGCCAAAATGAAAAAGGTAATTCATGACCTTAAATCAGATGTAAGTGGCGGCACCAGCTTTGCCAAAGCTTTAGAGCGCCACCCAAAGTACTTCGATGATC
>JAGPUU010000352.1 GCA_018067325.1 Amphritea sp. | reverse complement strand
CGCCTATAGGCGGTTTTTTTGTCAGTATCTAAGGTTTACGCAGTTGCGATCACATTAGATGTCTTGTCGATGTATGAATCGATCTGATCAAAGTTCAGCATAGTGCCCCAGAAGTTCAGCAGCCTTTACGTTGCTGATCACCTGGGAAGTAGCTTTGTGATCCACTGGATAGCGGGTCTTTGATGTTTTTACTGTCCGGGGTGTAGTTCGCCTCGGACGCCTTTCTAAAAACAGGGCTGCGATGCCTGATCTGAGCTCTGATAATCGTCGCCCTGTTCCCCAGCCCTGTTTCTGAGGCCGGTTGAGCCCGGCCATCACTATTACCTATTCCGTTATGTATTCGAGGCGATAATATCTCGTAACACCATCGGTAAGATGCCTTTATGACGTATTTGATCCAGCTCTGATGAGGTATCGATACGCGAAAGCAACTCTATTTGCTGAGATGAGCCATCCGCTCTGTGAATGGTCAGCTCCACAGATTTCCTAGGCTTAAGTGTATTAATGCCATCCAAGTCAAAGGTTTCTGAACCATCCAAATTGAGAGAAGCTCGTGTGACCCCTTGCGGTAATTGAAGCGGTAAAACCCCCATTCCCACCAGATTAGATTTATGAATACGCTCAAAACTTTCTGCAATAATCGCTCTGACACCCAGCAAAGCAGGCCCTTTCGCGGCCCAATCCCGTGACGATCCAGTGCCATAAAGTTTGCCGCCAAACACAACGGTGGACGTGCCTTCTTCACGGTAACGCGCAGCGGCGTCGTAAATGGACATTTGAGCAGGTTCACCTTCAGATGGGTGATAACTCGTTACCGCGCCAGTGGTGCCAGGCAGCATCAGGTTTCTGGCTTTAGCATTGCCGAAAATACTGCGCAGCATCACGTGGTGGTTGCCTCGGCGTGACCCAAGCGATGTCAGGTCGTCTTCTGCAACACCTTGTGAGATCAGGTATTCGCCAGGAGGAGAGTCTGGGCGTATACGGCTTACCGGAGAAATATGGTCTGTGGTTGTGTTGTCATCACACATCACCAGCATGCGTGCCCCTGAAATATTGTTTAACGCGTCTTGTGGTGTTTCCAGTGAGAAACCGTCGAAGAAAGAGATTTCCTGGATATAGGTTGAATCAGGATCCCAGTCATAAACAGGGCCGGTAGGAGATTCCAGGTTCCGCCACGTATCAGGGCCGTCGAGCGAATTCTCATAGGTTTCTCTGAAGGCTTTGGGATCCAAACATTCAAGCATGGTCTGAGTAATTTCAGCGTTGCTGGGCCAGACATCTTTAAGGAAAACATCGTTTCCTTTTGCATCCTGACCAATTGGTGAGCTGGTCACATCAATATTCACGTTGCCCGCAATTGCCATGGCAACGACCAGCGGTGGTGACATAAGGAAGTTGGTATCAACATCCGGATGCACGCGGCCTTCAAAATTTCGGTTACCGGATAAAACAGATGCAGCGATAATATCGTGGTTTTGCAAAGCTGCTTCAATGCTCGGTGCCAGAGGGCCAGAATTACCCACGCAGGTTGTACACCCATAACCGGCGGTATTAAAACCTAGTGCATCCAAATGCTGTTGCAGTCCCGCCTTGGTTAAAAAGTCGGTTGCAACCGGTGACCCCGGTGCCAAAGATGTTTTAACGCCATCAGGTACTTTCATCCCAAGCTCATTCGCTTTCTTGGCAAGCAAGCCAGCCGCAATCAATAAGCCAGGGTTAGATGTATTGGTGCAGGCCGTAATCGCCGCAATCACGATATCGCCGTCTTTTAACTCCCTTTCAGGTAACGCTGCGAAAATGCCTGCTTCGTCTGCTTTCATTGGAGTAACGTTAACGACTTCGGGCTTGCGTTCTCCTTCAGTCGACGCTTTTCTGAAAACGTTGCCAAGCTCAGCCAGCGGCAGCCTGTCCTGAGGCCTTTTAGGGCCAGCCACAGAAGTTTCAACAGTGGATAGATCAAGCTGAAGAAGATCAGTATAACGTGGAAGAGACTGACCTGGCGTCCAAGCCATATTTTGTGCTTTATAAAAAGCGAGTGGCAGATCTCCATCCCTACCCGTTGCTCTAAGATACTCGGCAGAGATTTCATCAAATGGGAAAAAGCCCATGGTTGCGCCATATTCAGGCGACATATTGGCAATGGTCGCACGGTCAGGCAGGGAAAGATTGGCACACCCCTCACCGATGTATTCAACAAACTTACCAACAACACCACCCGGATATTTTCTCAACATTTCAGTGATCGTTAGTACCAGGTCTGTCGCGGTGACACCTTCTCTTAATGCTCCTGTGAGTTCAACACCCACCACTTCTGGTGCCAGCATTTGCATGGGTTGGCCAAGCATGGAGGCTCCGGCTTCAATGCCGCCAACGCCCCAGCCCACAATGCCTAAGGCGTTAGCCATTGGCGTATGGCTATCCATACCAATGAGGGTATCCGGGACCATCAGTCCCTTAATGTTGAGATAGCCTTGTGCCAAATACTCCAGGTTAACCTGATGAACAATGCCGGTTTGCGGGGGAATAATCCTGATGGTTTCAAATGCCTGCGCGCCCCATTTCAAAAATGCATAACGCTCTTTATTTCTGGCCGCCTCCAGCTCTCCATTGATTCTGAGAGAAGCGGGGCTACCGGTATTGTCCATTGTAACCGTGTGATCGATAACAAGATCTGCGCGTACCAAAGGCTCAATTATCGCGGGGTCCATGCCCATGCGCTGAACCGCTGAACGCATAGCAGCAAAATCCACAAGGGCTGGTGTGCCACTCAGGTCGTGCATAATGACGCGACCTGCCGTGAAAGGAATTTCGATCGGCTTTGTGCCTTGATGTTCTGTCCAGTTTCCAAGCGCCTGAACCTGCTCAGCGGTTACGCCGTTTTGGCCAACATTTCGGGCGATACCTTCCAGGATAGGGCGAAGAGAAAAAGGTAGTTCATCAAGCTTTATACCAAATAGTTCAGCGGTATCTGGAAGGCTATGGTAGCTGTGTGATGTTCCGGGAAGTGTTTTAATGGAACGGGATGGATCAAAATCGATAGGACTTGTCATATTTTATACCTCACGCAGATGGGACGTTTCTGAACCTATAACCTTTTTCGCACGAGCCTCCGGTCATTGTTGGAGCTGCTCGATCTCCTTGTTAGTCATATATTCAGCCGTCAAACGAACCGCTATTACCAGTAACATAAATTATTACTTTATTAGGATTGTCGACAATGTTAGCCGATGGTCGCCTTAAAGCAAGTGCTATTGGAGCTTTTTCGCCTGAATTACATACAATCTACGACTATTTGCTAGTACATATAGGTTTTTTTGAAAATTTTTGAAGTGGTACCGGGCTAGTTTATGCAACACAGAATGACGGTGGCGCTACTTAATTGAATGAATAAAGGATTGAATAAGCATAGCGAAGCCACATGGGCTGCTAAATTCAAGCCAATGAGAGAAGAGGTTGCATGGATGGCGATCGAGAGTTTCTCTATGTCTAAGCGCTCGGCGAGCGTCAGTAAATTTTCTGCATTTTTGGTACAATTATACTCACATCGGTAGTGCCCGGAGGTTCCATATCCTCTGAAGTCGACCAGAATCCAGGTACGATTCAGGGTGTCTAACCGATCGATTAAATCACTATAGACACGAGTGTCAGTTAGCTAACTGTTTAATAAACAACGATTGACGCACTTGGTCAATCTTAAAAATTAAGCATTCATACTAATGATAACCATTCTCAACAAAGGAGTAGCCCTGCCATATTTGTAAAAGAATATGTATACCTACAACCAATGTATACGATCTAAAACACGTTGATTTTGCTACTATTTATTTAATTTATATCGACTATAAGCTTAATTTAAATTGTTTTCATTGAGCTGTTTGTAACTTTTTCCTTATAATCTGTTACTGATTCATAATTAGAATTAATTGAGACGAGACGCTTAACGCTATGAGTTACTATTCTGACTACCTAGAAGAAATAGAGGTTCGTAAAAACGACCTTGGCATGAATCCTAAACCGATTGATAGCGCTGAGCTACTTTCTGAAATCATTGCCCAGATTAAAGACGTTGGTAATGAGCATCGCGAAGCATCTTTAAACTTATTCATCTACAACATTCTACCTGGTACTACTCCAGCGGCTGGCGTTAAAGCGGCTTTCCTAAAAGACATCGCTCTGAGTAAAGAAACTGTTGCAGAGATTTCTGCTGAGTTTGCTCTTGAGCAACTATCTCACATGAAAGGCGGTCCTTCTATTGAAGTACTGCTGGATATCGCACTGTCTGACGATGCTCAGGCTGCTGCTGCGGGTGAAGTTCTGAAGTCTCAGGTATTCCTGTACGACGCAGACAGTGCTCGTCTGGCTGACGCCTTCAAAGCGGGCAACGCCATCGCTAAAAGCATCCTGGAAAGCTACTCAAAAGCTGAGTACTTCACCAAGCTGGATGAAATCCCAGAGAAGATCAACGTTATTACTTACATTGCTGGTGAGGGTGATATTTCTACTGATTTATTGTCTCCGGGTAATCAATCTCACTCCCGTGCTGACCGTGAATTACACGGCCTGTGCATGATCTCGCCAGAAGCTCAGCAGGAAATCGCTGAGATGGGCAAGCAAAACCCTGATGCTAAAGTGATGCTTATCGCTGAAAAAGGCACCATGGGTGTAGGCTCTTCCCGTATGTCTGGTATTAACAACGTTGCACTCTGGGCTGGTGAAAAAACTTCTCCATTCATCCCATTCATCAACAACCGTCCGATCGTTGCAGGTACTAATGGTATCGCTCCTATCTTCCTGACGACTGTTGGTGTAACCGGCGGTATCGGTCTGGACCTGAAAAACTGGGTTAAGAAAACCGACGCTAACGGCGAAGTTGTTCGTAACGAAAACGGCGACCCAATACTGGAAGAAGTATACTCAGTTGCTACTGGTACCGTTCTGACCATCGATACTAAAGCTAAGAAGCTGTACAGCGGCGACCAAGAGCTGGTTGATATAGCTGATGCTTTTACACCACAAAAAGTGGAATTCATGAAAGCTGGCGGTTCTTACGCGGTAACCTTCGGTAAGAAGCTGCAAACGTTCGCTGCTGAAACTCTGGGCGTTGAAGCTCCAGCTGTGTACGCACAATCCAAAGAAATCTCTATCGAAGGCCAGGGCCTGACTGCTGTTGAGAAGATCTTCAACCGTAACGCAGTTGGTGTTACTTCTAAGACTCCTCTACATACGGGTTCAGATGTTCGCGTTAAAGTGAATATTGTAGGTTCTCAGGATACTACGGGTCCTATGACCTGTCAGGAACTGGAATCCATGGCTGCTTCTACTATCTCTACAAGCGTTGATGGTGCTTTCCAATCGGGTTGTCACACAGCATCTGTATGGGATAACAAAGCTAAGGCAAACACGCCTAAGCTGATGGCGTTCATGAACGCGTTCGGTGCAATCACAGCACGTGACCCGAAACACGTTTACCATTCAATGACTGACGTTATTCACAAAGTACTGAATGACATCACAATTGACGACCGCGCAATCATCATCGGTGGTGACTCTCACACCCGTATGTCTAAAGGTGTCGCGTTCGGTGCTGACTCCGGTACCGTTGCGATCGCACTGGCCACTGGTGAATCTGCAATGCCAATCCCAGAGTCTGTGAAGGTAACCTTTAAAGGTTCTATGAAGCCTCACATGGACTTCCGTGACATCGTACACGCGACTCAAGCACAAATGCTGAAGAAGTTCGGTGGCGAAAACGTATTCCAGGGTCGTGTAATCGAAGTACAAATCGGTACTCTGCTGGCTGACCAGGCCTTCACCTTCACTGACTGGACTGCAGAAATGAAAGCGAAAGCTTCTATCTGTATTTCTACTGACGAGACGCTGATTCAGTCTCTGGAACTGGCTAAGTCCCGTATCCAGATCATGATCAACAAAGGTATGGAAAACGAAGCGGGTATGCTGCAAGGTCTGATCGACCTGGCTGACAAGCGTATCGCTGAAGTGGCATCCGGCGAAGCGCCTGCTCTGGCTCCGGACGACAACGCTAAGTACTTCGCTGAGCTTGTAGTTGATCTGGACGTAATCGATGAGCCAATGATTGCTGACCCAGACGTAAACAACGAAGACATCTCTAAGCGTTACACCCACGATGTGATCCGTCCTGCTTCATACTACGATGGCCGTAAGGTA
>JAGPUU010000350.1 GCA_018067325.1 Amphritea sp. | reverse complement strand
CGTTAGTACCTGAATGATCACCAGGTTTGATTGATGTTGTTTTATACGTATCCGTACCAGAAGCCAAAAAAACTGTTATTAAGAGCTAGTCACTACATAATAGACATGGGCGATTACAGGTAAGGTATTACCTTTATAAAGAAAGTTAACTGATTGAATTTAGATTAATTAATCTTTACTTAGAGTTCAGTAATGGATCAAACCTCTATCGTATTTAAGTTAAACCTCTTGGCTCTTAGCGCTCGAAGCTCGCTCCATATTATCTGAATCAACGTAAAGCTCATCGGTCGTTCTGATGCTACCGTGCCCCAGATCTGCCTGAACATGCGCAAGGTTTCGACCCGCCGCTACTTCCATCGATGCACCGGTATGTCTTAACCAGTGTGTGGTGGCGGCGCGAAGTTCTGAGGCCTCTATATCAAAGCCATCCTTTATGAGGGAATGGCAACCTTCATTCAACGCGTACTCGACAATATTGCGTAACTGGCGACTGCCAAGGCCACGATTATTTACTCGGGATTCAACGACGGGCTCAACTGAATCTTTAGAGGGAAGGGGAGTAAGGCCTCTGTGTTGACGGTAGCGCTGAAGAAACACGATATATTCATTGGAAATTGAAACATCCCGCTCTTTAGAGCCTTTGCCGTATGTGCGGAACCACCAGTTACCCTCGTGATCACGATGAAAGTGAGACATCACCGGTAACCAATTGGGTCTTTCTGAAAGTTCTGAGATACGTAATTTAAGCGATTTTAGGGTAGCAACAACAAATAGGGTCCTTTCATGCTGCGGATCAGCGTCTGCCATAGCCTTTGCAGAACTGAGCAAATACTCCCATTGCAGCTCAGACAAGCGCCGGGCGGTATTGATACCCGTTTCTTGTCTCAGATAGGGACAGTTCTTCTTAACAATTGGAATATGATTACCCGGCGCATAATCTTCAGCCATTAAGTAATTAAAAAAGACACTGAGATTGGAGAACAATCCCTGCCAGGACTTAGTATTAAGCCGCCCTTTACCAGCGCCAGCTGAGCGGAAAGGGCGCCAATCCCTATTCGGCTCACGCGTACCATTCAGGCTGCAGAACCTGTTCTGTGTAGTTTCTCCCTGCCAGTGAGGGTCTGGACTGGCGACGAAGTCCGTGTACTCCTCAAGATCACGTCGACGCAAAGCCACGATTGATTTCTTTTTGATTAACCAGGACCAGAGTAAAAGTCGTTCAGCATCACCTCTAAACTTATCATAGGTATCACGGCTCTTTTTACTGTAGCTACACAGAAAATCCTTGGTGTAGCGATAATCTTCTAAAGCGCCTTCAACCTGGACACTGATAACAAAGGATTCGACAGCGGGCGCCTGATCCGGAAACAGTTCATTCCTGGGTACCTGATTAAAGTGTTTAGCGGAATCAAACAAAGGAAGGCCGGGAAAGTTTTTGGTCGACACAGTGATGTGAGCCTTAGATAGTTACCAGAGATAAGCGCCTAATTGTATGTGTAGGCTCATTCAATTACCAGTAGTGTCTACTACTGGTAATTGAATAAAGCCCTTTATAAGCGCCTATTAAGGACCAGCCTTAACTAAACTCACTATGATTAGTGCTAGCTCGCGGCTGCATCAATAAACTGTTGAGAACACCCAGTCTTTAAATACATCCCCGTTGGATTTAATCGCCACCCACGCATGGCGTCGTTTCAGTACTTGCTTATAGAAACCCAATAACCTGAATGACCCGGTCAAAAACCAGCAAGGCTCACCGCTGATTAAAATCCCTCGGTATAGAGCTCTTAGATTACGTTGTGTGGTTTCACAGAAAATTAAACTGCTAGCAAGTTCATCTGGATTGGGTCACCACAAAAGCATGAGCTTCGTTACAGCACACACTGATAACAACGTAATGACCAGAATAACTCTGTCACAAACCAGCCAGGTTTACGCTGATTGGAAAACCTAAATATTGAGATCTATGGTCACTCCACGTGATTCATAGAAAATGAATCTGCCAGCAATTCTATCTAAAACCAAAACCGGCTAGATTTCACAGAGCAATGGATCTACACAGAATACTCAAGCTTCGACGCTGTCCGCACGTAACTAACCAAACAAGAACCAGGCACAAATAGAGCATGAGCTTTTAGCTTTAACTAAACGCCTAATCGCAGTTCACAGAATTGTGCCTAGGTTCGGGTAGTCATTCGTATCTTACGTTTTTGAACTCATGGAGCACTAAAGACTCAATCTAAACGTTCGGGGGTTCATGCAGAATAGCATTGCACTGAGACCGGAATTTGTAAGACAGGAGATTTCATGCAGCGTCATATTACCCATGAAACTTAAACCTTCGACGCTCTCCGCACGATATAGAAACAGCAGTAAATCAGCCCAGTTGTTCGCAGAACTTTGATTACGTTAAATACCTACCCATAACAATACGCACGAGATCAAAGGGCACTGTCTATCATCTACATAATTATCCTATTTAACATAATATACATTATGCGTAGTTATATAATTGTCGATAATACTGCTATTCAAGGGCTTAGACAAAAGCGATGACTTACTTCAATTTATTAGAATTAACCAATACCGATGTGCGCTACGTGAAAAATCTGAAGGTTTCGGCGGTAATCATAGCCAGAGGCAGCTCTCCGCACGCATGGCTAACAGAGTAAAATCGTTACCTGCTCCGCTTAAGCTTTAATTGTAATTTGGAGTATTTTCAACAGAAGGATTCGCTGAGTAGCGAACCCAAAAAATAGAACAAGGAATACTTAGGAAATGAGGATTGGCTGGTCCGGGCATTGATAACTACAAACCAAATATGGAGACACTGCAATCAACTCACGGGTTTGATAAGACTGTACGATAAGCTCCTGAGCACCACAGGCTTTATCGATTTTAGTTAGTACCTGATAAGGTGCACCCTTGCAAAGCATGCGTTGATTGCCAACGTAGAAGTCAGCATCAAGATAGATCTGATCACCGACGTTAATTTCACGCCAGATAAAATCAGCTTCAATAATTAGTTCGGACTGATCCTGGTCATACATTGGCTCTGCCTCATATTGTATTCACTATCGCACAATTACAGCCTGAAGTTAAATTGTTCAGGCTTGTACAATATTATGACGAATAGCGATATGTACAAGTTCAGAATTATTATTAATACTCAGTTTGCGCATGATATTGGCACGGTGAGCATGTACTGTTTTCGGGCTTAGGAACATCATTTCAGCGATCGAAGCGACCGACTGCCCCTCAGCGAGGCAGGAGAATATCTGAAATTCACGTTTAGTGAGCCTGCTAAAAGGAGAGCTGCTGTCAGAAGCACCTGGAGCAAGCATCTCGCGAATGCTTTCAGCGTAGTATGTGCGCCCTTCTGATATCTCATAAACGGCCTTGAGGAGTTCATCAGGCGCGCAACGTTTAGTTAGATAACCCGAGGCACCCGCTTGTACCACATGGGCTGGAAACGGCTCGCTCTCCATAACCGTCAGCACAAGAACCTTAGCATCCGGGTCTTTTGCCCTGATAATACGTATGGCCTCTAGCCCTCCATAAGCCTGTGCTGTATCGCTTTCTGAGCTATCGGTAGGCATTGATAGATCCATAATGACAATATCAGGCTGAACTGAAAAATACTTATCTATGGCTTCCTGACCGCTACTTGCTTCGGCAACGATATCTATCCGACTGTCATTATCCAGCAGGCGTTGAAAGCCCGCCCTGACAACAGGGTGATCATCAACCAGCAAAATCTTGATCATGCTCATATACAATTCAGATCCATTTGAAAACGTAGAGGTTTGGCGATTATACCGGGCGACGCGCTGGATTACAGTGGATACTTTAGGTGTGTAAAGCCTGCTTTACCTATTCTTGATCATTATCAGTATTTAGCAGGCTGTCGGCCCCCCGATATACGCCATGGGTTTCAATATCTAATGCAACCGCTGGGGACACATCATCTGCCCGTACAACAACCGGCATAGCAACCAGTTCATCACTGTAACCAATAAGCTGAATACCTTCTTTTCTGCAATGTGACATGACTTTCTCAAGAGCCCGGATTACCGCAGTCTGACGAGTACTAAGATGACTATCACTGGGCCGGTCCTGAGATGGCTTCTTACTGGTGACCTGGCGAGTAGCGTAACCCTGATCATCAACCAGCTGCAAAGTAATGCCGGCCAGCTTCTCCTTTACAAGAACGACCTTTGCCAACGAGAAAACAGCCTCGTCGGTGCAACACACTGCACCATCAGTATCGCATTCTTTAATCCCTGCAAGGATATCTTCGTATGACGAACCGTTATCCAGATAAGTATCCATAGTCTCAAATATTCAATTAGTTAGGTCTTTAAGTTAAAGCTTTGCAATAGATTGTGAAGACGTTCAATCTCACGATCTTTTTCACCTAGCCGAGCCTCAATTAATGGGTCTGCATATTCTGCACTAGATTTCTGCTCAAGCTCTCGATAACGGAGATCCTGCTGCCCAATAACTTGCTCAAGCTGGTGCTTCTCTTTCATTGATTGTCGTTCAATATCAAAAAGCGTTTCTTTCAATTGCTTGTTTTCGTCCAGCAAATTTTGAGCATGCTTTTCAAGCCTCGAAGACTCCCCTTCAAGGTACTGATTTTTATGCTGATATTCCAGTAATTCTTGCTGCTGATTGACTCCACTCCCCTGTTCTAGTTGCTTCAGCGTTATTTCATACTCTTTTACCTTACGCCGATAATCTCGATTTTCTGCGTCGAGTCGCATCTCCCTCTCTTCCTGAGAAAGCTGCTTTTGCTGTAATTCTGAGATGGATTCAAGGCAGCGTTGATTCTCAGAAAGAAGGCGGTCAGACATATTCTGTAGATGGCGCAAGTCTTCACGTTCTGCAGCGTTTCGGTCATCAAGCTTCTCCTTCAAGGCTAGATAACGCTGCTCCAGCTGCTGACGCTGATCATTTAGCTGATGCTCAGCATAGGCCAAAGCCTGCTGCCATAACGCATTTGCGCTATCAAAAACAGGCTCCGGAATATCCGGGCGTTTACTTTTTTCAAGCAATCGCACCCCAAGACCTTGCCACCAGTCGTTCAGCGCTTTATTGATGGTTGTAAGGCTGCCAGTGCCCAGCTCATTTCGCACCATCTGCTGAGTCGGTCTTTTGCCTTGAGCCAGCAGGCTATCGGCAACCTCAAAAACCTTTTCATACGTTGTCATAATTTAGATGCTACTTTTTCTTCTTTGATATTAAAAATACATAATACATATTTAATACCAATAATATA
>JAGPUU010000438.1 GCA_018067325.1 Amphritea sp. | reverse complement strand
TGAAGCGCCTGTGGCTCAAGCTCCAGTAGCTAAAGCGCCTGTTGTTGAAGCGCCTGTAGTTGAAACTCCAGTTGTTGAAGCTCCAGTGGTTGAAGCTCCAGTGGTTGAAGCGCCAGTAGCTGAAGCGCCAGTCGTTGAAGCGCCTGTTGTTGAAGCGCCGGTAGTTGAAGCGTCGGTGGTTGAAGCGCCAGTGGTTGAAGCTCCTGTTGTTGAAACGCCTGCCACTGAGACTGAACAGCCTCGGCCAGCCGGACGTCGTGTTCGTAAGCGTCCAGAGTCTACCGCACCCGTTGTTGCTTCTGATGAAGTAGTCGTGACTCCAGCTCCTCGTCGCGAAGCACCTGTTGCTGCCAACCCTGAAGCTGCAGCACCACGTCAGCGCCGCACACGTCGGGCACCAAATGATCCGCGTACCACTGCGGTTAATGAAGCGCCTGTAAGCGACACAGACTCCAGCGAGAATAGCGTAAGCTGATTCTCAGGATTAAAAAAGCCGGCTAATTAGCCGGCTTTTTTATGTCTATTATTCTGTGTTTAAAGAACTGGATTAATAAATCAGAGATCTCGCACAACTGACGAAAGCCATCTACTAGGGATAACAGCGAGGTTCAATCTCAAGCATTACCCCGAAGTTTGTATATACATCGGCTTGAATATCCCCCGCCAACTCTAGAATATCCTGCCCACTGGCATCACCATAATTCACCAACACCAGCGCTTGTTTTTCGTAAACACCGGCATCACCCTCCCGACGCCCCTTCCAGCCTAACTGATCGATCAACCAGCCTGCGGCTAATTTGCTATAGCCAGGCTTATCAGCAAAAGACACCAATCCTGGGTAACGCTCTTTAAGCTGCTCGGCCTGCTGTGTCTGAATAACCGGATTCTTAAAAAAGCTGCCCGCATTGCCAATTAATTCAGGCTGAGGCAGCTTAGAATTGCGCGTCTCGCAGATCAGGTCACTTAACTGCAAAGCACCGGGAGACTCAATACCACGGGCCTCAAGTTCCCCAATTAAACCGCCGTAATGCAGCACCGGTTTAAAAGTCCGACTAAGGCTGAAGGTAACACTGGTAATCAGATAACGTCCCGGATAACGACTTTTGAAAACACTATCACGGTAACCAAACTGGCACTCTTCGCAGCTAAACCTCTGCTTTTCACCGGTATCCAGATCAAAGGCTTCAAGGCTTAGCATACGATCCTTCAACTCTACCCCGTATGCGCCAATATTTTGCATCGGCGCTGCGCCCACCGTACCGGGAATCAACGAAAGATTTTCAAGCCCATAGCAGCCCTGTTCAAGCGTCCAGCGGACTAAAGTGTGCCAATCTTCTCCAGCACCAGCTGTTACGCACAACGTCCCATCCTCGGCCTCTGAGATTGAATGACCGGATATACGGTTCACTACAACTAACTGGTTCAGATCATTTGTCAGGATGAGATTGCTCCCTCCTCCGATAATCAAAACCGGCAGATCACAATCTGCAATCAACTGATGTAACGCTTCAAATTGCTCGACAGATTTAAGCTCAACGAAATACCGTGCTGAGACATCAAAACCAAAGCTGTTAAAAGACTTAAGGGAGATGTTTTCCTGAAGTTCAAGCAACATTAACTAAGCTCCTGGGTAATTCTTTTTAAGAGCGCCTCAGATGCGGCTTCAACTAGATCCAGAACATGATCAAAACCAGAAGAACCACCATAGTAGGGATCGGGCACTTCTCGCTCCTCCAAATCAGCCAGTTCTAGAAACAACCCCAGATAGCCTGCATAGTTTGTCGGACAGATTGACTGAAGGTTCTCCAGATTCTGGACATCCATCGCCAGAATATAATCGTAGTGTCCAAAATCAGCCACTATCGCCTGGCGGGCCCTCAGGTCGCTGAGATCATAACCCCTTTGCAGGGCTGCTGCCGCAGATCTATGGTCGGGAGAATTACCGACATGATAGGCTGCTGTACCGGCAGAATCGATCTCAATCCGATGCGCCAGTCCGCTCCGCTCTACAAGCTCACGAAAAACACCGTGGGCTGTTGGTGAACGACAAATATTACCTAGACACACAAAAACAACTGAAATTTTATCTTTATTAATCAAAGAACTAAGCCCTAAATTACAAAACCATTGGCCATCTTAATACAGGCCTATCTGAGTATTATAAATCAAATACTTATCAAATAGTTTTCAGAAAGGAAAACAAGGAAAACCAGAAACCTGGGAAGGATGCGACTAAGCCCCTGCTGTGAAAGGATTGAAGCATGATTACCGATAAAGAATCGATATGAAACCTCAGCTGGAAATTTCGACTTCGAATATGTGTTTTATAAAACGACATCAATGCGCCACTATGCCCAGCTCTTCTTAAGAGTAATTCAAGGCATGCACCGCCATTAACGTTTACCCTTTATTAGCACTCAATACATTAGGACTTCTGCTACTGGATACCTCTATTACTCACTGAAAAAAACAAAGCACTACGATATATATTGCATATACATTATTTGCGTATCACTTTAGTATATTGGGTATGATAAAACGACCCCGGCATATCGCCTCAGATCGAGTGATGCGCTTTTTACGCTCCTCTCTGAGTCCACTTCTCACCCGTCCCTGGCTTGACCGTTTGATCCTGTGGATCCTTGAGCACTGGTTCTTCCCTCTTTCCCGACTCTGGGCGTCTGCTCGTGCGGCTGAAGGATCAGTGGATAGCTTCTGTGTCGAAGCCGACATAGCCCCTTCACCAAAACATTGTCAAAAAGCCAAACGGGTATTGGCCAACTTTGAACATGCCCGGTTAAAAAACCTGATGACCGAACAGGTCTGGCAGGCATATCTGTTTGGTGATGAGACTGTCACTGAACAACGCCTGTTAATTGCAGAAGAGATGCGTCTTGATACCCGCACCGAATATCTGATGATGCGTAAGCAGTTCACTCCCTTCAGAAAGATGGTTAAACAATCGATAGCCTTACGTCCGCCAACCCCAGAAGAAACCCATTCCAAATACCCTGATCAGGCCACCTTTGAGGCAACCTTTGCTTTGCCCGATCATTTCCCAGAAGTAGAAGAGTCTCGTTCGATTCCAGTACCTAGCGGCCGGGATTACTGGATACGCTTTCAATCTCCTTCAGAAGATATGAATGATCTGGCCTATGCCCGGGTGCATGAACCAGTCGGAGTAATAAATCCTCCCACACTGATTTTCGGCCATGGTATTTTCGTTGAATTTGATCATTTTCATAACCTGATTGATGAGGTGCATGCCTTAACCAGCATGGGCATTCGGGTTGTACGCCCCGAAGCGCCCTGGCATGGACGACGAGTAATACCCGGGCACTTCGGCGGCGAACGTTTACTGTCAACCGCGCCGGTTGGCATGATCGAATTTCTCGCAGCACAAACCCGAGAATGGGCAGTTTTGATGGACTGGTGCCGAAACACCAGTAGCGGTCCAGTGGCCATTGGTGGCAGCAGTCTGGGAGCACAAACCGCCAAAGCAATCGCTGTCAGGGCGAAAACCTGGCCCGAAAGATTGCAACCCGATGCTCTGTTTATGGTAACCCACTGTACGCATATCGCTGAAGCTTCTCTGGATGGCGCATTGTCTGACCTGTGGCACCTTTCCGATGCGCTGCGTGATCAGGGCTGGAACAAAGAGCTGGCACGAGAATGGTTGAATAAACTGGATCCGGAAGATACACCGGCAATGCCGCCCGAACAAATTATTAGCGTCATGGGCTCTGAAGATATCGTCACCCCATTTGCCTCAGGACAAGCTCATATGGACAGCTGGCAGGTGCCGTCTCAGAACCGTTTTGTTTACCACCGCGGCCACTTTACTATTCCGCTGGGATTAATCCGGGATCAACAGCCCCTCTGGCGTCTGCGAGCAGTCTTTAGTCAATTGGAGAAACAGGATAATGCACAGTAATAGCCGTATTACCTGCTCAAGGACTTCGTCATGTTCAACGATACGATAAACCTACCCCTGTGGTTGTTTCTCCTCTTGGCAATACTGGCAGGACTCGGTCTTTTCCACTATTTTTTATCGCCCTGGTTTAAACGTTTTTATCGTAAGCGTACCCTCAAGACCTCACATTTTCTGGATGATAAACTCAGCCACGGATTCACTCCCCAGACCCATTGTCGCCGAAGCCTACTAATAGATAAGCTTCTCAGTGACCCGGACGTTATTGCTGCTATTGCCGAAGAGATCAGGACCGGCGACACAGACGCCATCGAAGTAAACAAGCGAGCATCCGAATATGCTGAAGAGCTTGTACCCTCCTTCAATGTCCTGCTCTATTTCCGATTAGGCTTTTGGTTAGCCCGGGGATTCTTACGTTTCCTTTACTGGGTGAAGGTGGGTTACAGCGCTGAAAAGCAATACGACAATATCGATCCAAACAGCTGTATCGTGATTGTTTCCAATCACCGTTCCAATTTTGATCCTTTTTTCCTCATCTATCTGGCATCACGCAAAGCGGCTATATCCTATTCCGCCGGTGAGTGGGCCCGCGGATTCCCGTTTCAACAATTGCTTCATGCGATCGGTTTTTACATTATCCGGCGCGATAGCGGCAGCACGCTGTACCGCAAAATGCTGGAGCGCTATGTCTCGCTGGCGGTTAGTAACTGTATCCCACAGGGTCTGTTTATCGAAGGCGGATTAAGCCGGGATGGCAAGATGCAGCCACTTAAGCTGGGAATGCTCAACTATGTCACTAAAGCGATGGGACAAGGTAACTGCAAAGACATTGTCTTTATCCCCACCGCACTGAATTACGACAAGATCCCTGAGGATAAAACCCTACTGGCCAATCAAGAACACGGCTTCAAACAAAAGGGCCGGTTTTACTCCATACTTTCATTTGGCAAGTTCCTGTTGCAGTTAGTGCCTCACATGCTGCCCCATCAGCACAAGCCGTTCGGTTATGCCTGTGTCAATTATGGTGACCCGATCTCGTTACAACAATGGCAGCAAAAGAACGGCATCGATCTAAACCAGTGTGACAGCGCGGCACGCAAACAGGCAATCGGTCAGTTGGGAGAAGATATCGCCCAGGAGATAGAACAGCACCTGCCAATTCTGCCGGTCTCTATTCTCTCAGCCATTTTCCTCAACAACCTGGATCAACCGGTCTCAGAACTTGACCTTAAAGTGAAAGGTTACGAAATATTTATCGGCCTTCGAAAACAGGGACGCTATATGCTGGTGCCAAAACAGGATGAAGATTACGCACTAGAACAGGGGCTCTATACCTTGTCTAAGCGGGGTATGATCACTGAGGTTGAAGAAGGTTTGTTTCAGGCAGATAGTCAGCACCGGGCAATGTTTGAATACTACCGAAATTCACTGGGCGAGTTATAGATATCGAAGTAAGAATTCGAAGCGCTTAATATGCTCTCTTGCAGCCCATACCGGTTTAGCTATCAGCAGGTTTCAACAGATCCACATAGGCTGCATAACTGGCGTACGCTGTTACAGGTAAGACAACCACCAGCAAAGGCAGAGCCACAATGAGCGTGGTGAGCATGAGCAGTGCTAATGACAGCGCCCAGCGAAACATTAGCAATTTATGCCGCCATACGGTCGCCACGCTGGAAAACACCGCGTCAACAAAGTTCATTTTCTGATGCATAATCAAAGGAATTGAAAACGCGCCAACCATAAAGCCCATCTGCGCAATAACAAAGCCCATCAGGCCAGTAAACATCAGATAGGAAACCAGGCTTTCCCGTAGTACCGGATCAGACAGTAATTGCGCATTGATGGGAACCGCTTTGACACCAAAATACATCCCATAGATAACCACCGCATCGGTCACCCAGATCAAATAACAAATACACAGCACAAAAGTTAAAAAGAATATTCCGGGAGTCGTCTCTCTAACCCCTTTTAACAGGTCGAGAAAGCCCGGCTGCTTCCCCTCATGCAGCATTCGCCCTACCCGCTGAAAGCCGGTTACCAACAATGGTGCTACCACCATAAAGCCGGCAATAAACGGATATAGCACTAAGCCTAAATCGAGCTGTAACAACTGCCAATATGCCACCAACGAGATTAGTAGAAATATTGAGCTGAACATCATGCTAATCACCCAGGTACGCCTGAAATCCTGCCAGCCACGGCTCAGCCAGCCTTTCACGCTAGGGGTTATTTCTTGATTAGACTGCACTGTCATGATCCGTCACTCTCTCGATGTCTCTATCCACATTAAAGCGTCACAATGATAGCTGATAAGACGATGAGCTGTGATTAAAAATAAGTTAATGCACCTTTTATTTACCTATGCAGCACTCCTTCGCACTTCCGCAGATGGCAACGGGCATTAAGTTGCATCTGATTCATCCAAAATAGCCCGTTCAGAATGTTCACATGCAGGAAATAATTTTTGAACATCAGCGTCGACAAAATCCCTTACAGCAACTAGTTGAGAACAAGATCTCCACTCGAATCCTTGCCTAAATAAGCGCCCCGCTTACCCATTAAGGCAATCTTAGTAACACCAGTTTTAATCCGGCTGAATCATAATCAGCTACTCCTGCAGCCTGAATTTATCACTCATTCAGGCCTTACCCTTCCCCCACGCAGATTTAAAAAAGAGAGCGGCACCTATTGACCTAGTTCGCATTACGAACTAATATCCGTATAACGAACTTTAATTCGTATGGCGAACCCATTTTTGTAAGCCGTTAATCGAAGAGTGAAATCATGATGACCAAGCCCTGTATCATTTCCGTTGCCATTACCGGATCTTTACCACAGAAAAAAGATAACCCGGCCGTCCCTATTTCAGTCTCTGAACAAATAGAGTCAACCCAGGAAGCTTTTGAAGCAGGTGCGACAATTGTCCATGTACATGTGCGTGGTGATCAGGGCCAGTCTTCATCAGATCCCGAACGATTCCTAGCTTTCAAAAATGGTGTGAATAAACACTGCCCTGGCATGATTGTTCAGTTTTCTACCGGAGGACGGGGACGTGAAAGCGAACTACGCGGTGGCATGCTACATCACCGGCCTGAAATGGCATCACTCTCGACAGGATCGGTTAACTTTCCTGGGATGATCTATGAAAACCATCCTTTGCTTATCGATGAGCTTGCAAAAAAGATGCTGGAGTATGACGTCAAACCAGAGATTGAAGCTTTCGATCTTTCAATGCTCTATAACGTAGAAAAGATGGTCAAACAGGGGCTGCTGAAAAGCCCTGTGCATGTTCAGTTCATTATGGGCATGCCAGGAATTTTACCCGCCAATAAAGAAGTACTTAAATTCCAAATTGAGCAGCTTAACAAGGTGTTACCCGATGCTACCTGGACTGCTGCCGGTATCGGTCGCCACCAACTAACGTTGAATAACTGGGCGCTGGAACTAGGCGGACATTGCCGCACAGGTCTGGAGGATAATCTGCGATTTGATAAAGACCGTCTGGCTAGCAGCAACGCAGAGTTAGTTACCAGAGTTGCAGAACTGACCACTGAATATGGTCGTACCGTTGCAACGCCCGCTCAAGCCCGGGAAATTCTTTCACTCCCTGCCAGTCACTAATTCAATTTTCTTATCACTGTCTTGCTGATCTCCTCAGCTTTTTATACGGGCCTATGGCCCGTTCTTTTTATTTAGGTCGCTGTAATCCAGAATCCTGATCAAATACCATCTGCCGAAGCTGACTGACAAACCATTGCACTCCCTTGCCTTTACTCGTATTTCGCCAGGCAATGGATATCGATCTGGGGGAACGAGTCTCCGCCAACATTAGCTGTTTCAACGTTCCCTCTTCTAACTCTTTTTTAATCCTGAATTTAGGAAGGTAGCCAACCCCCAAGCCTCTTATTTGAGCAGCAATTTTGTGTTCTATCGAAGAGACCGCAATACGACTTCGACCATCAAGTAGTCCCGTGGAGCGGACCGGAAGATAACGGGAGCTATCTGTTACCACCACTGTCGGATAATCCTGAATCGCTTGTAACGAGATCGGTTGCTGCATATCGGTTAATGGATGACTAGCCGAAACAGCAAACACAAACTCCACCTGCCCAAGCAGATGAATACCAAACCCCTGCGACGGTGGATCGCCTTCCGCGCCAATCACCAGATCACACTGCTCGGAATTAAGAGCGTCCCAACTGCCACCCAACACCTCCTCCGTCAAACGCAATTCTGTACGAGGTTGAAGCTTCTGAAACTGTTCAATCAAGTCATATACTGGCTCACAGTTAATAAGACTATCAATACAGATCCGCAACTCGGTTTCCCATCCTTCATCGGTCTGTTTTGCCAGCGCGGTCAACTCCTCGGTTGCCACCAAAATTTGTCGCCCTTGCTCCAGTATCAGTCGGCCAACTGCTGTCAGTTCAGCCTTACGCCTGGAACGATCAAACAGCTCTACCCCCAAGTCTTCTTCCAGCTTACTGATGGTATAAGAGATAGCGGAAGGAACCCGGTATAACTCTTCGGCAGCAGCCGCAAAACTACGGCGTCGGTCAATCGCATCCAGTGTCCGGAGCGCATCTATAGTGATCGGTGAGTACATAGTTCAAATATTTTGATCAATTAAATCAAAATTCCCCGTTATTTTTATAAATTCTATTAATTTATAGTAATTGCATAAATCAATAATACTGAATATATAGGAAATAACCCATGAACAGTAACCTTTTAAATCGTCTTCTTTCTACCAACAGCAGCCTGACCGGGCTGGCTCTTAGAATCCCTACCGGCATTATTTTTGCGGCCCACGGCGCTCAGAAACTATTCGGTGCTTTCGGAGGCTACGGCCTGGAAGGTACGGGTCAGTGGATGGCTTCTATCGGCCTTGAGCCCGGTTACCTATTGGCACTTGGCGCAGGCAGTGCTGAATTCTTCGGCGGTATCGCCCTGTTACTTGGTCTGCTGACCCGACCTGCTGCCGTAGTACTGGCCTTCACAATGTTGGTAGCGATTTTTAGCGTACATATAAGCAACGGCCTGTTTATGAGCAACAACGGCTACGAGTTTGGCCTGGCACTCTTCAGTATCTCTGTTGCCCTAGCCTTCAATGGTGCCGGTGCAATATCGATCGACCGTCGCATGAGCACCTTATCGGAACAAGCTTGATTTCATCAGGCCTTCCACTGCCGTTAAGAGAAACCACATGATCACATTACGCCCGGGTAAAGAACGCGGATACGCCAAATACAACTGGCTTGAAACTAAACATAGCTTCTCCTTCGCTAACTATTATGACCCCCGTTATATGGGAGTTTCAGAACTTCTGGTTATTAACGATGACTGGGTCAGCCCGGGCACCGGTTTTGGCACCCACCCTCACCGGGACATGGAAATTATCAGTTATATCCTGGAAGGTAGTATCGAACACAAAGATACCATGGGTTTTCATTCCATCCTCAAAGCGGGTGATGTTCAGGTGATGAGCGCAGGAACCGGCATCAGGCACAGTGAATACAACCCGTCAAAAAGCCAACACCTGAACTTTTTACAGATCTGGATTCAACCAAATCAGCTGGGTGCTAAGCCCAGCTACCAGCAAAATAATTTCAGTGATAGTCGGGGAGTCACGTTGATTGTATCGCCTGATGGCCAAAAAGGTTCTCTGTCAATTCGTCAAAACACACGAATTTATAAGCTCAGTCAGTCTGATAAAGACAGTAGTTTTACCACGGTTAAAGGCCGAACTTACTATCTACATATTGCCAGGGGGTCGATTAAGGTTAACGGCACCACTGTGCAGTCAGGTGATGGGGCGACCATAAAAAAGGAAGAAAAACTGAGTTTTACTGAACCTAACAAGGTTGAGGCTCTGTTGTTTGAGCTTCCCTAATAAAGCAGCACACTCAAAACAAACCGCTGAAGCAAAGTTAAAGCATTCAACAAGAGATAAACCTAATGTTTACTCGATTTATCAACGCACTTTTTAACAAAGATAAAAGGAGACCTGCAATGAGCAAGGTTCTAGTTCTGTATTATTCATCTTATGGCCACATTGAAACGCTCGCAGCGAGCATCGCACAAGGCGCAGCATCCGTCGAAGGTGTTGAAGTCACTATCAAACGCGTGCCGGAATTAATGCCTGAAGATGCTGCTAAAAATGCCGGTATAAAACTGGAGCAGACAGCTCCTATAGCGACCCCTAATGAACTAGCAGATTACGACGCCATTATCTTTGGTACACCAACCCGCTTTGGCAACATGGCCAGCCAGATGCGTAACTTCCTCGATCAAACCGGTGGACTGTGGATGAACGGCGCGTTGATTGGCAAGGTTGGCAGCGTCTTTACCAGTACAGGTACCGGCGGTGGTAATGAGACAACAATTCAGTCATTCCATACCACCCTGTTTCACCATGGAATGGTGGTTGTTGGCCTGCCATACAGCTGCGGAGAACTGACAGATATTTCCGAAGTAAAAGGAGGCTCCCCCTTAGGAGCTGGAACCATTGCGGGGGCCGATGGTTCTCGTAGTCCATCAGAGAAAGAACTTGAAATGGCGCGTTTCCAAGGAAATCACGTAGCAACTCTGGCACAAAAACTAAGTGCCTAAGCAGCTAACTGATTAAACTTACTGTCATACTTTATGTATCCGGCTTGCTCATTTCCCCCCGCAGGCCGGGTGTTTTTTCTTTCTTGCCCTTTAGAGGTATTGTTTAGATGGCATCGGTAATCAGTTTTATACCGACCAACATTAGCAGGACCAGGATAATGCGATAAAACAGTACATCGTTAAGCAGATGTTGGATCTTTAGCCCCAGCTTTACCCCCAACCAGGCAATTGGAGCTAGTACTATTCCAATCACCAGGTTATCACTATTAATTTGCCCCAGTGCTATATAGGGCACCAATTTCATCAGGTTAATCGATGCCAAAAACAGAACCGCAGTGGCGAGAAACTTCTCTCTGGGTAGCTGCTGTGGGATCAGATAGAAGTTAAGTGGAGGCCCTCCAGCATGGGCTAAAAAACTAGTGAATCCAGCGACACCACCACAAACCCTGCCAACCCATGGAGAAGTGAATCGTCCCAGTTTCATCCCCTTCAATAATCCCCACAGGCCAAATAAGATCGACATCCAACCCAGTATCATGCGCAAGATTTGATCATTCAAATAATCGAACAGCAGATATCCAATCCCAATACCTACTGCCGCAGGTGGCAGCAACAACCATAACAAAGCTTTAACCTGCTTACCCCACCAGGCTCGAACACTGAGAATATCCATAATAATCAGTAGCGGCAGCATTAATGCCGCAGCACGGAGTGGCCCAATCTGAAGAGCCAACAGTGGTACCGTGATAACACCTATCCCCCCGGCAAAGCCTGATTTTGAAATACCCGTTATCAGAACCCCGATCACCGCAATACTCCAGAACTCCCATCCTTCAGTCATCGGCTTCTACCTTTTTGGAAACATTAAGGATCATCTGCGTGCAACGGAACAGCGCCAGTGTTTTACCTTGAATATCCTCTACTTCCGCCTCCCAAACTTGACTACTCCGGCCTAGGTGGCGCGGCGTTGCGATACAACGAATAACGCCTTCTCTGGCAGTCCCCAAAAAATTGGATTTCAGCTCCAGCGTGGTAAAGCCCTGCCCTGATTCCAAGTGTAGCCGAGTGCCATAACCGCAAGTTGTATCTGCCAAGGCGATGACTGTCGCCGCATGTAGATAACCATTAGGCGCAAGCAGTTCGTCTCTTATAACAAGCTCGCTAATTAACTGATCAGGCGTGGCCGAAAGTATGTCTAAACCAATCAGTCCCGGCAGGCATCCTGTGTTCAATTGGTTAAGTTGTTGGA
Source organism: Amphritea sp. (assembly GCA_018067325.1). GTDB lineage: Bacteria > Pseudomonadota > Gammaproteobacteria > Pseudomonadales > Balneatricaceae > Amphritea. The sequence continues at coordinate 1,862 of JAGPUU010000438.1, read as the reverse complement.
CATTGATCATAACCACCTCAAAAAAATGCCGGCAAATCATTCGGGATGAGCCGGCTAAAAAACCTAAAGCCTGGGTATCGGGCTTGGTTTGGGTAAAGATCTGATATTTTCAGCAGCTGACTATCACTGGCTCAGACCAAACCAGAAACGAGTGAAAAACCTACTTATGCCACATTCCCGACAAACACTTCATTGTTAATAATATCCAGTGGAATTACCTCCAACCCAAGCCCCTCGCAGGGGCCATCGGTACAATGACCATCGTTCAGGTTAAACTTGGCATAGTGTATCGAACACATAAACTGGGCACGATCAGAGGTGAACATTTCACCGGGACTGACATTCAGAGGCACATTGAAGTGTGGGCAAACATTCATATACGCCCGTAACTGGCCCTGATCGTTATAAAGAAACATTCGAAACAGGGTCTTGATATTGTCACCGAACTTAAATTCAACGACCTCATCTTCCGACACCTCATCGACACGACAAAGCCGGGTTCCAGTCTCAGGAGCATTACGCTCAAGATGCCATGTTTTCATAAATCACTCCTCCGGCAACCCTAAGCCCCATGACCAGGGACGTACCTCTATCGATTCAAATATACCAGCTGCTTGATAAGGATCTCCTTTAAGATACTCATGAACCTGCTTGATCTCATCCGCTTCAATAACCAGCATAGTGCCGTTCATCTGCTCGGCACTGGCATTGAATGTTGGCCCCCCCACCCGTACACGAACCGGATGGTCATGCTGGCGAAGATATTCCCGGTGTGTTGGCCGGGCTTCGGCTCTGGCTTGTGCCATACCCGGTTTATCCGTTGCAAAAACTACAAAATACATCGCTTTATTCCGGATTAAGGCCAAAGTTAAATTCCACTAACCAACCACCAACCGGCAGATTAAGTTCAGCAGCCTGCGCAGGATCGGTGACTTCCTGGAAGTCCACCAGCAGCGACTCTTTTACACCAAACACGGCATCGCTAGTTACATATTCATCCGTAGCATCAAAGAACTGAGTAATCACCGGCTCATGACCTTCTGCTGAGACGATGAAATGGATATGGGCAGGTCTGTAATTATGTCGACCAACCGCGTCCAGCATTTTCCCAACAGGTCCATCACCGGGTATCGGGTAGTTTTTGGGTTTAACTGTTTTAAAATGGTAGTAACCGTTTTCATCAGTCTTAAACCGACCACGCAAATTCATCTCTGGTTGGTTTTCATCCTGCTGTTCGTAGAACCCTGTACTGGCCGCCTGCCAGGCATCCATGACAGCTCCTGCAATAGGCGTCCCATCCGGGGCTGTTACCCGACCACGAACAACACAGGGCTGACCATCATTCTCTCCGCGAGAGATACTAGCGCCCAATGGCATCACCTCAGCCCCTTCGCGATAAAATGGGCCCAGCACTGAGACCTCGGTTGCACCTTCAGGCTTTTTATTATTAAGGCTATCTTTCAGTACGGTAACGCCGAGAGTGTCTGATAGCAGAATATATTCCTGACGGACATCGTTACACATCTGCCCAACTTCTGTGAGGTACTGAATACCTGTCATCCACTCCTCATCACTGGGCTCAACCTCACGAATAAAGTCATGCAAGTGGCGAATCAGACTCTCCATCACCTGATTGAGTCGCGGGTCATCGGAGTTCAAAGTGGATACAACAATATCTGTTAAGTTTTGCTCAGTAATACTCATCAGTTTTACTCCTGAAAGTCGTTTTATACTCGCTCAATTAAAGTGGCAATGCCTTGGCCCACACCAATACACATAGCGCAGATTGCAAATTTTCCACCGGAAGATTCCAGCTGATTAATGGCTGTTGTTATAAGCCTGGCGCCACTCATGCCCAACGG
>JAGPUU010000424.1 GCA_018067325.1 Amphritea sp. | reverse complement strand
TAAGCCGGACGATTATCCGCAGGGCGCTATCGCGTCTTAGTTATGAACAGGTAGTGGTGATACGCCCGAATCGAGGGGCGGTGGTCGCCAGTCCATCGATTGAGGATACCCGAGGTATTCTCTTTGCCCGCAGAGTCGTGGAGAAAGCCGTTACAGAGTTGGTTTGTGATCATGCAGACAACGCCCAAATTGAGCAGTTGAAGAAGTGTGTTCGTGCTGAACAGGCTTGTTTTGACAGTGGCGACCGGGCTGCCGGGATCCGTCTTTCCGGAGAGTTTCATCTGCTGTTGGCACAAATGGCGAACAATCCACCGCTGCTTAGCTTCCAGCGGAGTCTGGTCTCACTCAGTTCTCTGGCCATTGCCCAGTATGAGAGTAATGCTAAATCACACTGTTCCTACGATGAACATTTCGAACTGATTGATGCGATTGCCAAAGGTGATAAGGATCTGGCTGTTCAGCTAATGATGCATCATCTGGATCATATTCAGGACAAACTGAATCTTGATGGTGATGCTGCAACCACTGATCTGAAAGCGATTTTCTCCAATGTTTGTAAGTAGTTATCTTTTAGATAGTGCCTATTAAACGCCCTGAGGGGCGTTTTTGTGTGGTGTGTCTCGGCTGTGTACCGGTTGTCCCATCGCAAAGGTATGCTTAACTGCTCGATCATCTCCGAGTGTCATCATCACAAACAGCCGTTCTTCCAGCGAAGAGGCCTGAGCCATTCTGTATTTCAGCAGGGGTGTCGCGTGGTAATCCAGAACCACAAAATCTGCATCAGTGCCCGGCTCAAGATTGCCGATATGTTGGTCCAGTGCCAGCGCTTGGGCTCCGCCCAGAGTGGCCAGGTAGAACGATTTAAAAGGATGCAGTTTTTTACCTTGTAACTGCATCACTTTATAAGCTTCGTTGAGAGTCTGTAACATAGAAAAGCTGGTGCCAGCCCCGACATCGGTGCCCATGCCTACCTTTATTTTATATTGCTCTGCCTGGGGCAGGTTGAACAGACCACTACCAAGAAACAGATTAGAGGTCGGGCAGAAAGCGATAGCGGAATCGGTATCGGCCAGACGCTGGCACTCGTCTTCGCACAAGTGTACCCCGTGGGCAAATACGGAACGTTTACCTAATAGTTCATGGTGATCATATACATCGAGGTAGCCTGTCTGTTCCGGGAATAGCTCTTTCACCCAGGCGGTCTCATTTTTGTTTTCTGATAAGTGGGTATGCATATACAGATCGTCATACTCAGTTAATAGTTTGCCTGCAATAGCTAGCTGTTCCGGAGTGCTGGTTGGTGCAAAACGCGGGGTGACGGCGTAGTGCAGGCGGCCCTTGCCGTGCCAGCGTTCGATCAACTCTTTACTGTCTCTGTAGCTGCTATCAGGAGTGTCGGTCAGATTCTGGGGTGCATTGCGGTCCATCATCACCTTACCGGCGATCATTCGCAGATTTTTCTGTTCGGCACAGCTGAAAAAAGCATCGACCGATTCCGGATGCACAGTGCCGAACACTAATGCTGTGGTGGTGCCGTTTCGCAGTAGCTCGGTGAGAAATGTTTCAGAGACCTCTTGCGCATGTTGCTTATCGACAAATTTCTCTTCGGCGGGGAAGGTGTAGTTTTCCAGCCAGTCCAGTAGTTGTTCGCCATAGGAAGCGATCATTCCGATCTGGGGATAGTGAATATGGGTATCGATAAAGCCAGGAATGATCAGAGCGTTTTCATACTGTTTAACGGGTACTTCTGCAGGCAAGGTGTGTAACAGCTCACTGGCTTTGCCGAGGGCTCTGATTTTACCCTCTTCAACAATTATGAGGCCGTCTTCAAAATAGCGGTAACTGTTTTCAATTCCCAGTTCAGCTGGGTCGCCCAGGCTGTCGAGGATAGCTGCGCGGTGTGCAGTTACAGAGATTGGTGTCATTCAGGTTTCTCGGTGTTTTTCATTAGTGTCTTTCTACGAGGGCTGCCCGGCATCTATATTGCCAGCCGTTCAACAACCGAGGCGTCTACAGGTGTTGATTGTTGATCGCTGCCAAAAGCGGCGTTGTAGTGGGCGATAATCTCGCCAGCAACAGATACGGCGATTTCGGCCGGGAGTTTTCCTTTGACTTCACCAATCCCTATGGGACATATCATCCGTGCAATTTGAGATTCAGTGAAGCCCTTTGCCTGTAATCGATGGCTGAATTTATTGCGCTTTGTTTTTGAGCCGATCAGGCCAAAGTATTCAAAATCATTACGCTTTAGGATCGCTTCGGCAAGTTCCTGGTCTAGTTGATGGTTATGGGTCATGACAATGAAATAACTGTTAGCGGGCAGGTTGTCTATCTCATCAACCGGGTACTCGCTAACGATTTTTTCGACACCCTCTGGGATAGTCGCCGGAAACTCACCTTCACGACTATCGATCCAGCGAATCTGGCAGGGCAGGCTAGCCAGTACGGGTATCAGGGCGCGGGCAACATGGCCTGCACCGAACAACGCGATCTGTACAGTACCGGTATTCAACGGCTCAAATAGCAGGGTTGTGGCGCCGCCGCAACATTGTCCCAGACTCGCACCCAGGGAAAAACGTTCCAATCGTGGCTGGCTCTGTTTCTGTTCAAGCATCTGCCGGGCAATCTTAATCGCCTTGTATTCAAGGTGGCCGCCACCGATGGTATCAAACTGATGATCCTGACTGACAACCATTTTGGTACCGGCGTTGCGAGGGGTTGAGCCGCGTTCATCCACCAGGGTGATCATTACCCCGGGGGTTGCGTCGGCATCGAGCTGATTCAATGCTCTTATCCACTCATGGCTCATCGGTACGCTCCGTTATCGTTATTCAAGACTCTGCTATTACAGCTTAGCTTTATACTGCTGAGTTTCCTGCACAGCCCAGAGTACACGTTCCGGTGTGGCCGGGGCGTCAATGGCCGGGCTGATCCGGTAATCGGCCAGGCTGGCGATGGCATCTTTTATGGCACAGAATACCGATATTCCCAACATAAAAGGGGGCTCGCCCACCGCTTTAGAGTGGTAGACGGTGTCTTCTTTGTTTTTGCGGTTTTCAACCAAGCGGACGCGGAAATCGATCGGCATGTCGGTAATAGCTGGGATCTTATAGCCAGCAGGACCTGTGGTCATCAGGCGTCCCTGATCGTTCCATACCAGCTCTTCAGCGGTTAGCCATCCGGCGCCCTGCACAAATGCCCCTTCAACCTGACCAATATCGATTGCCGGGTTCAGTGATGCGCCGACATCATGGAGGATATCAACCCGCAAAATCTTATACTCGCCAGTCAGGGTGTCGATCACTACTTCGCTACAGGCAGCACCATAGGCAAAATAGAAAAAAGGACGGCCGCGGGCTTTGTCTCTATCGTAGAAGATCTTAGGTGTGCGGTAGAATCCAGTGCTTGATAGTGAAATCTGATTGAAATAGGCCAGCTGGATAAGCTCAGCGAAAGGCATCAGCTGATCACGAATCGCCACATAGTTATTACGAAATTCGATATCTTGCGCAGATACTTCGAAGTGATGCGAGGCAAACTCAACCAGTCGCTGCTTGATAGTACGCGCTGCATTTTGAGCGGCCTTACCGTTCAGGTCAGCCCCGGATGAAGCGGCGGTGGGCGAGGTGTTTGGCACCTTTTCGGTGTTAGTCGAGGTGATCTGGATGGTATCGAAATCTACCTGAAACTCTTCAGCTACAATCTGGGCGACCTTGGTATTCAGTCCCTGTCCCATTTCGGTGCCGCCATGGTTCAGATGGATGCTGCCGTCAGTGTAGATGTGGATCAGCGCGCCGGCCTGATTAAGAAAGCTCGCGGTAAAGGATATCCCGAATTTTACCGGCGTCAGCGCCAGGCCTTTTTTCAAGATCGGGTTGCTGGCATTGTACTCTCTGATTTGAAGACGACGTTTTTGGTAGTCACTGCTATGCTCTAGCTCGGCGAGCATCTCAGGCAGCACGTTGTCTTCCACTTTCTGATAGTAGTGTGTGGTGTCTCTGCCCTTATCACCGTAAAGATTATGTTTACGTACTTCCAGTGGGTCTTTACCTAAGCGCCGGGCGATATCATCGAGAATGATCTCTGGCATGATAACGCCCTGGGGGCCGCCAAAACCACGAAACGCAGTATTGGATGCCTGATTTGTTTTACAGCGATATCCGGTGATAGTCGCATCACCAAGGTAGTAGCTGTTATCGCTGTGGAACATCGCTCTGTCAACGATCGAGTCCGATAGATCTGGTGAGCTGCCACAGTTAGCCGCCAGCTTCATCTCATAGCCAGTGATACGTCCATCGTTGTCAAAACCGACTTCGTACTGATTGAAGAACGGATGCCGCTTTCCGGTCATCATCATATCTTCCATGCGTGGCAGGCGAATTTTGGTTGGACGGCCTGTGAGTTTTGCAACCACTGCTGCGATGCAGGCAGGGCCTGCTGCCTGAGTCTCTTTGCCGCCGAACCCCCCACCCATGCGACGCATATCAATCTGAACTTTATTGAAAGAGATACCCAGTACTGCCGCTACCAGCTTTTGTACTTCGGTTGGGTGCTGAGTGGATGAGTAGACAAGCACGCCGCCATCTTCGGTGGGGACGACCGAAGCCACCTGGGTTTCCAGATAAAAGTGTTCCTGACCACCGATATGGACGCTGCCAGATATCTTGTGTTTGGCTGTTGATAGCGCCGCCTCTGAGTCACCCCGTTTATGGGTATGAGGTTCGCTAACAAAATGATTGTTCTTCAGTGCCTGTTCGACACAGAGAACCGGTTCTAGTTCTGCGTATTCTACGATGGCTGCCATCGCCGCTTTACGAGCAGTTTCATGATCGCCTGCTGCAACAGCGAGTATCGGCTGGCCGTAATACTCAACTAAGTCTTCAACCAGTAGCGGGTCGCCGGGTTTGAGCGGGCCGATATCGACAATACCGGGGATATCTTTGGCGGTTATCGCAATGGCGACGCCGGGGAATGCGTAGCAGGGTGATGTGTCAATGCGGGTAATCCGGGCATGAGCCTTTTCAGACATACGGGCATAGACATGCAGTTGATTGGGAAACTCCAGGCGGTCATCGATATAGATCGCTTCGCCACTGACATGCTTAGCTGCACTTTCATGTTTAACACTGCGACCAACGCCTGTTTTTAGATCCTGTTGCGCCAGTGCCACGCTCTCTGCGTGTTTTTTTCCATTGTTCACGGGATTAAACATAGTCGGTCACCCGTGTTTCAATTGCTGGTGTTTCAATTTCGACAAAGTACCGGGTCAGTAGATTGGCTGCTACCAACATACGATATTCCTGTGAGGCCCGAAAATCGGAAATGGGACTGAAATCCTGTTGTAGCGCTTTTTTGGCTTTTTTAATGGTTGCCATGTCCCATGCAGCACCAGTTAGTACTTGTTCACAGAAGCTAGCGCGTTTAGGAATGGCTGCCATGCCGCCGAAAGCGATGCGGGCGGATTCAATTTTTCCCTCAGTAATCTTCAGGTTAAAACACCCCAAAACGGCTGAAATATCATCGTCGATACGCTTGGATATTTTATAACTGCGGAACTCGCCGTTGGTTGTCGAGCGCGGGATTATTATCTTTTCAATGAATTCGCCTGGCTGCTGATCGGTAACCTTATAATCAACAAAATAGTCCTGCAGATCGATCGTGCGGCTCTGTTCGCCTTTGCGGAGCACTATCTTCGCATCCAGTGCGATAAGCGCTGGCGGTGAATCGCCAATAGGAGATGCGTTGCCAATATTTCCCCCCAGGGTTCCCAGGTTCCGAATTTGCCGCGAGGCGAAACGGTGCAGTAGGGCGCCAAAATCAGGGTAATCACTGTTCAGAGTCTGGTAGCAATCGGTGAGTGATGCGCCAGCCCCCAGTTCTATCTGATCATCATTCACGTTGATCTGTTTAAGTTCGGCGATATCACCGATATAGATAAGGGTTTCTATCTCTCGATGAAACTGGGTGACTTCGAGAGCCAGGTCAGTACCGCCGGCAACCATGCGTGCATTTGGATACTGCTCAAGCAGACTGGATAGTTCTGTTATATCAGTGGGGTTGAACGATTTTTTATTGCCATCGCTCAGTTCTGCTTGTTGTTGTGGTTGTATCTCCCGCAGTCTGGCAACCGTTTCAATCAATTCGGCTTCAAATATATCGGGGGAGTGATCGCC
>JAGPUU010000348.1 GCA_018067325.1 Amphritea sp. | reverse complement strand
AGCCTATCGGTGAACTGGGTCACGCGCTGATCCAAAACTATCTGCCGGAAGATATGGTCAATAAGATGCACGATGAGGGCATCGACCAGGTAATGGAGCAGATGAAAGCCCGAACTGATAAGTTCTGCGTAGAAGAACTTGGATCACTGGATAAAAAAGTTGAGCTGAATATCGAACAGGTCATCGTCGAAGGTAACTATACCGACTCAATCCTTAAAGCTGCTGCGAAATACAATGCTGATATGATTGTAATGGGCTCAGAAAATACCTTCGGCCATCATAGTCAGACGACCCGCCAGGTTATTAAAGGCGCGAAAGTCCCTGTACTCGCAGTTCCTACCGGCAAAAAGTTCTCTTAAGTTAGCCGGTACAACAAGAAACCCTGGAACACAGCTGTTTAAGCTCACTCTATGGTCTCTGAAGAAGCCTGTCTTATGACAGGCTTTTTTTTGTCTTATAAATAGGGTTAACTAAGATATGGCAAACAGTATTTTCATCTTAGTTTCAGTTTGTTAGCTCATAATACCCGGACAAAAATCGGTCCCAAATTTAGGACAGCTCATGGAAATATCCCTCATTATTGCGGTTGCTGCTGTAGCAATATTCTCAATATTTATTACTCCAAAAGCGAAAAGCAACGGCGCGTTCTTCAATGGACTTTCTCCCAAAGGTAAGCCTCCTGGCCTGCTGATGCTGACCTTTTCACAGGTAACGACCTGGATCTTTGCTCGTTCTCTGCTTAACGCGGCCATTCTGGGGTTTTACTATGGCATCTGGGGGACCGTTGCTTATGCAACCTACTACCTGTCTTTTCTGACCGGCGCCAAAATTATAGATTCGGTCCGGTTCAAACACGGTTTTGGCAGTATTCAGGCCTTTTTAACCGACCGGTTTGGCCAATGGGGCACTCAGTGTTACAACTTTGTCGTCGGCATACGCTTAGTCAGCGAGGTATTTGCTAACATTCTGGTGATCGGTATTCTCTTTGGTGTTGCGGGAAGTGGCTCCTACACGCTGGCAGTAGCGCTTTTCGCTATTGTGACTCTGGTTTATTCGATGCTCGGCGGTCTACACGCATCACTGAGAACTGATCTGTTCCAGATGATTCTATTCCTGATTGTTCTTACAGCACTGACCATTTTAGTTCTGACAACAGGTCATCTGAATACCGCGACTCTGATGTTTAAAAGCTTCACTATTACCGACCCTGGCCCGATATTGATTCTGGTTGCTCTGTTACAGGTTTGGAGCTATCCAATGCATGACCCGGTAATGATGGACCGGGGTTTTCTTGCAGACAGAGAAACTACCCGTAAAAGTTTTCACCATGCGGCCTGGATCAGCGCTACCTGCATCATAATCTTCGGTAGCTTTGGTATCGTCGCAGGCGCAAATGCCAGCAGCGGGGAAACCATGAATCAGGTGTTGATGCGACTCCTCGGCGAGAACCCAATGCTGCTGTTCAACATTACCTTGGTAATTTCCGCCATGTCGACCCTGGACAGTACACTTTCAAGTGCCTCTAAACTGGTGGCTGTGGATATGAAATGGATTGAGCCCTCCCGCACCAATGGCCGGATCACTATGGCGGTGTTCGTCATGCTTGGACTGCTATTAGTGTTCTGGGGCAATAAAGATTTATTCAGCGCGGTTGCCGTCAGTGGTACTGCTTCGATGTATCTGGCCCCGGTGATATTCTTCTCTTTATGGGGTAACCGTACCGACATTCCGCTCTGGAGCTATCTGGGTAGTTTTGCCATTGCGATCGCTGGCGCCGCCCTTTACTTCACTGAATCCGCAGGGCATTCACAGCTTTTGGGTGAGAGTCATAAATACACTAAACTGCTGTTTATCTCTCTGACAGTATTGGTTGGCGGTTGTTTGTTATTCTGGGCTGGCATGGTAAGTCCGAAGCAACAACCCCGATTTAGCAGCACTACCACCGGGTGACCCCTATCAGTTCTTACTTCGAACCAAACGAGGCCCATCCGTTATTAATTTTCGGCGGGCCTTACAGTAACCTGCAAGCAACTATGCGAATGCAGGCCGTTGCCGCTGAGCTTGAAATTCCTGCGACTAATATCCTCTGTACCGGTGATTTGGTGGCCTACTGTGCCCAGCCTGATGAGACCGTAGAGCTGATAAAGAACTGGAACATAACCGTTGTTGCCGGGAACTGTGAAGAATCAGTCGCTAACGGCTCAGATGACTGCGGTTGTGGTTTTATCGAAGGCAGCAGTTGCGACCTCCTTTCTTCCCAGTGGTACAACTACACACTGCCCAGAGTGAGCCCGCCAAATAAAGACTGGATGAAACAACTGCCTGACCAGATCCGTTTCAGTTATGGCGGGCGTCGTTTTACTGCTATCCATGGTGGCACTGATTCAAACAACCGGTTCGTATTTGCCTCGGACTCCAAGGAGGAGAAACAGCAGCAGATCACAGCATCCAACAGCGATATTATTCTGGCGGGACACTGTGGCATGCCTTTCGGTCAGATAACCGAGTATGGATATTGGCTAAACGCAGGCGTTATCGGCATGCCTGCCAACGACGCCTCTGCCTTAACCTGGTATATGCTAATTTCTCAGACAGATGACGATTTAGTCTGTAGCTGGCATAGGTTGGGTTATGACCACCCTGAAACAGCAACTCAGATGCAACAAGCAGGACTGAGCAATGATTATATGAAAGCACTGTCTAGCGGGTTATGGCCCAGTCTCGATGTACTGCCTGAATTTGAAAAAGCACAAACGGGCAAACCGCTTTCTCTGCCTGACATCAACATTCCGAGAGCGGCAGGTGCTATTTAAGGCTCTCTAAATCGCTTATACTGCGCAGATGCGAATTCTCTGGATATTAATTTTCTCAGCTGTACTCATTTGGTCAGGTATTAATCCTAAAGACCAGTTCACTTGGTTTCTGGAAGTTGTGCCCGCCCTGATCGGGGTACTTATATTAATATTCACCCTCCGCAGTCACCCTTTGACACCCTTGTTATACGGTCTGATTCTGATTCACTGCATCATATTGATGGTCGGCGGGCATTATACCTATGCCGAAGTACCGCTCTTCGATCAGCTATCTGAGCTGTTTGGCTGGCAGCGTAATAACTATGATAAGGTTGGCCACCTGGCTCAGGGATTTATTCCGGCAATCATCGCCCGTGAAATCCTTATCCGGGCTCAGGCTGTTAATGGCCATCGCTGGCTCAATTTCCTGACAGTCTGCTTCTGTCTCGCCTTTAGCGCCTTTTACGAGCTTATTGAATGGTGGGTTGCGGAATTGACCGGAGAGTCCGCAGAGGCGTTCCTGGGCACTCAGGGGTATGTCTGGGATACCCAGTCAGATATGCTTCTGGCCCTTATCGGCGCATGCGCCGCACTTATACTACTCAGCCGTTGGCACGATCGACAGCTCAGGCAACTTAACTTAAAAAATCGATAACCACAGACCTAACTATGCGTTCAGACACTGATAAGTTCCTAGAGCTATTTATTAACGATACACCGATGGTCGATCTTCGGGCGCCAATAGAATTCAACCAGGGCGCTTTTCCTTCGGCTATAAGTCTTCCACTGATGACCGACGATGAACGGGAAAAAGTGGGGACATGCTACAAGGAAGAGGGACAGGAAGCCGCGATTAAGCTTGGCCATCAACTGGTTTGTGGACAGACTAAAGATCAGCGCATGGAGCTATGGTTAAACTTTTGCCGAAACAACCCAGAGGGTTATATCTACTGCTTTCGGGGAGGGCTGCGCTCGCGGACTACGCAGCAGTGGTTGAAAGATGCCGGAATGGAATACCCGCTGGTACTGGGTGGCTATAAAGCGTTAAGAACGGCACTACTTAACGTCATGAATGACCTGCCAGCAACAATGCCTTTCAATATTGTTGGTGGAAAAACCGGCTCGGCCAAAACGCTAATGGTGAACACCCTGGGCAATGCCATCGACCTTGAAGGTGCAGCTCATCACCGCGGCTCTAGTTTTGGGCGCTATGTGAAACCACAAAACAGCCAGATCAATTTTGAAAATATTACCGCGATTCAGATGTTAAAAAAGCAGAACGCTGGCTTTCAGCAACTGGTTTTTGAAGATGAAGGCAGAAATATTGGTAGCGTTGACTTGCCGGTTCAACTCTATCAAGAAATGCAGACAGCGCCCGTTGCTGTCATTGAAGATCCACTTGATATTCGATTGCAGAGATTGTTACAAGAGTACGTCATCGACATGGTAGCGGACTATACCCATGTTCACGGTGAAGAGCAGGGTCATATTCTGTGTGAAGAGTACCTGTTGCTAGGCTTAGATAAAATCAAACGAAGACTGGGTGATGAACGCTGGCGGACACTGCGCGAAGAGATGCAGAAGGCGATTAAATTGCATCAGCAAGGATCTGGGTACGACGCTCACCTGAACTGGCTCGCTCCTCTGCTGGAATTGTATTACGACCCAATGTACGAGTATCAGCTGAATCAGAAAAGTGACCGTATCGTCTATCGAGGGAACTGGCAGGAATGCCATGACTTTCTGTTAGATACAACCGCAGGCTAAGAGCTGCTGTTCGATGTCCAAGCCCTGCGCTGTAGGAACCCCTTTCAGGGGTGATTTAATAAAAATTCATTTACCACCGTACCCAAGGGGCATGCTAAGTACACAGAGGGCACCGAGAAGAGCTTTAAATAAAAAGTTTACCTTTGTGATCTCCGTGTCCTCTGTGATTCGTTTCTTTTTCGCACATTCGGACCCTGTAGGAGGCGTACCCCCACGCCGATAAAACCCTCAGCAGGCACTATACTAACAGAATCGTCATGAGGGAATGGCTCCTACAAAAGCCCGCTTTTTCGAACCTCGAACAAGCAGAGCGTTCGGACAACAGCTCTTTAATTCGGACCTCGGACTGCAGTTTAATTCTATAAACGAAAAAAGGCCGGTTCGAAAACCGACCTCAAAAAAGTAGTCACTCGAAGCTCGAAGGGGTGACCTAAGAATGACCTGTTTTTCCTCAGAGTTTTTCCCCCTCAGAACTTAACGCGCATACCGGCCAGGTAACCCAGTTCTGAATCATCTTCATCGCTATCAGCGATTTCAGCAAAAACAGACACTTTCTTCTGAGCGGGGAACATGTAAGTTACATTCGCGTACCAAGTGCCAACTTCATCAGAACCATCTTCGTCATAGCTGTTGTAACCCACAGATGCTTTGGTGGTTTCAGCAACTTTAAAGGTTGCAGCCAGGTTATAAACATCCAGGTCAGTTGTAGAAGACAGCTCTGCAGTACTGTAGTCAGCAGCCAGTTCAGCAAAGCCCGCATCAACAGAAACCATCAGGCCATAAGCATCCTGACTATCAGAAGCACCTTCAGCTTCGTAAGTCAGATAAGTGAAACCGACTTGCGCGACATCAAGATCAGCTGTAACGAAAATATCGAAAGAAGTATCGTTATCAGCGCCGCTGTTACCTTTAGCTTCCAGCTCGGTAGAGGTTGATACAAAAACATTTC
>JAGPUU010000039.1 GCA_018067325.1 Amphritea sp. | reverse complement strand
CCGCATACCCTCGCAGGGGGGCTTAGCTGGCAATATGAAAAAGCAGAGCGAACCGATTATACCCGCAACTATCACTATGCCAGCGGTTTCCTGATCACTCCTGACACGGGCAACCTGCTCTCTGAGCCAGGTATAGTCAATAATGATTACGCCGCCTTTCTCCAGGACATATGGGAGATCAATCCGCAGATCAGCCTGACAGCCGGAGGGCGATATGACTACTTTGAAAAGTTTGGCGGCTACTTCAATCATCGTGCAGCCCTGGTCTACACCCCGGACAGCCAGCAAACCTGGAAAGTTCAGCATGGCACTGCCATTCGCACACCCGGCTTCAGAGAGTACCTGAAGGTCCTTGAGGGCACCCTTTTCAAACCACCCATGGTTGATGCTGAGCGGATTGCGCTAACGGAACTGGGCTACCTCTACCAATGGGATACTGCCAACCTGAATATCAATCTCTTCAAAAGCCGGATTGATGATTTCATTCAGGAGGACCCTACGCCAGACGATGCTGACGAGTACTTTACCAACAGCAGCTCGGTATACAGAATGCAGGGCGTTGAATTACTGTTGAACCTGTGTCCAACTGCCAAGCTAAATACCCACATTGGCATCAGCTATCTGGAAACCCAGACAGATGATGGCTCTCTGCCCTATCTGGCATCCTGGACCGGAAGCCTGCAAACTGATTATCAACTAACACCAGACCATATGCTCGGTGCTAGCATGATCTACAACAGTAACAGAGAAGACAGCAACAGTTTTGACGATAATGCGACGTCCTTTGCGACCCTGAACCTGTTTGGTTCCGGACGCCTGACGCGGGAGCTAGACTACTCGTTTGGAATTGATAACCTGTTCGATAAGAAAGTAATGGACCCTGCAGCGGACTTCGGGACTCAGCACAACAATGAGCGAAGCGAAAGAGAGATCTGGTTCCGGCTGCAATGGAATCAAGACCTTCTATGAACATAGCTCTTAACTTTTTACTACCTATTTACTACCGGCGTAAGTTAACGCTGCTGATACTACTTATCTGCATATACCCACTCAACCTTCAGGCAAATACCCAAGAGTACAAACTACAGCAGGTAAAAGCGGCCATCTTATATAACATTGCTAAATTTGTCCGCTGGCCTGAACACGCCATAGCAGAAACACCTAACACCCTGACAATCTGCCACTACCGTGAAAATAATTTAAATCTGGCATTTCTCACTATCTCCGGGAAAAAGGTGCAACACAGGCGCGTCAATGAAAAGCTTATTGACACCTTAGATGATGCTAAACACTGCGCTATGCTGCTCATCCCTTTTAGTCAGCTCCAGTGGTTCGCCGACGATCAGGCAGGCCATGGCCCATTACCTATTTTAACGGTCGCAGACCTGACAGATACCAACGCCAGTCAGGTAGAGAATTCAAGGGCCGCGGTAAACCTTATCCGTAAAGGCAAACGCATTGGTATTGATATATTCCTTCCTGAGGTAACCAGAAACGGACTGACCATAAGTTCCGAATTACTCAAACTAGCCCGGATCAGGAGGTAGCAGATGCCATTCTTTAAACATCTCCCTCTGCGCCGAAAACTGATGTCACTGCTACTCCTGATAAGTAGTACTGTCCTCGCTCTGGCAACCGCAGGCTTTGCGGTTCATGACAGGTATGACTCCAGAGCACAGGTGACCACGAACCTCAGATCTCAGGCCGACATCATCAGCAATAACTCGGTTGCGGCCCTCACCTTTGGCGATGCCGAATCAGCTCGAATAACCCTGGAATCTCTGGAAAACGTTCAGGATGTTGTGCTGGCCATACTTTACGACGCTGAAAACAATGTATTCGCCAAATATTCCCCTAATAACTATTCGATACCCCCCATACCGAGTAGCGATCAAGGAGAACTCGATGACGCACTCTTCGTCCTTCGTCCGGTAATCATTGATCACGAAGTCATAGGCCATACACTGCTACTTTCAGACCTAGCCAGCCTAAAAGAACGGCAGACAGACCAGATGAGCATAGCCTTCGTTGTATTTCTGCTGTCACTAGTCGTTGCCCTGCTGCTCTCCAGCGTGGCTCAGAGAATCGTCACGCGCCCCATTGCAGAGCTGGCAAGTACCGCCAGAAAAATCACCCGTACCCGAAATTATAAACTCAGAGTACGCAATCAATCTAAAGATGAGATCGGCAGTCTGGCTTCCGACTTCAACCAGATGATCGAGCAGATTCAGGTGCGGGATAATGAGCTTGAAGATGCCCAGTTGCTGCTTGAAAAGAAAGTTAAAGACCGTACAGCTGAACTGCTACTTCTAACAAAGCAGCTGGAACATCAGGCATTTCATGATGCTCTGACAGGCCTGCCTAACCGGGCCACTTTCGACAATAACCTGAATGCCGCGATCAACTATGCGGACCGGCGCAATGAACAACTAGCAGTCATGTTTCTCGATCTCGATCGATTTAAAGATGTTAACGATACTCTCGGCCATGATATGGGCGATCAGCTACTGATAGAGCTATCCTCCCGCCTGCAAAACAGCCTGCGAAGCAGCGACACATTGGCCCGGCTTGGTGGCGACGAGTTTGCTCTTCTGGCGGTGAATACCACTCAGGACAAAGCCACTGATATCGCCACTAAGCTTATAAATGCCATAAAAGATCCGATTGTAATTCAGGGATTTAACCTACAGGTCACCACCAGCATTGGTATCAGTATCTATCCGTCTGATGGTGCTGATGCGACAACTGTTGTGAAACATGCCGATACCGCTATGTACTGCTCAAAAGCCGCCGGCAGAAACCAGTTCAGCTTCTTTGCCCGACAGATGAATATTCGCTCAGAACGACGTATTCAACTGGCTCAAAAGCTCCGCGAGGCGATAAATAAACAGCTATTCGAAGTTTATTATCAGCCCAAATGGTGTACTCGAACACTGAGAATTCTTGGTGTAGAAGCGCTTATTCGCTGGTTTGATGCAGATGAGGGAGACATCTCTCCAGAAGAGTTTATCCCGCTTGCTGAAGACCAGGGACTGATCGGCGAAGTTGATCAGTGGGTAATGAAGACTGCCTGCCAGGATATTCTGAAATTACGTCAACAGTTCGGCCGGCAGCTTGATCTTTCTGTCAACTTCTCGCCGGCACACTTTATTCGTAGGGACCTTTATAAACGCATAGCAGATACTCTATCCTCCACAGGCTACCCGGGCTCAGCCCTTGAACTGGAAGTAACTGAAACCTTCATGGCGACAGAAAATGAAGCGCTACTCGAGCAGCTGAATCAGATCCGCAGCCTGGGAGTCGAGATCTCAATTGATGACTTCGGCATCGCCTACTCCTCCCTAAGCCGCCTTAAGCGTCTGCCACTAAACACCCTTAAAATCGATCGCTCATTTATTAGCGACATAGGCAAAGATCACGATGATGAAGTGATCGTTAAAACTATTATCGATATGGCACACAACTTGAATCTTAAAGTGGTCGCCGAAGGGATCGAAACCGAGGCACAACTCACATTTGTCAAACAATACGGCTGCGATCAGGTCCAGGGATACTTATTCAGCCCACCGTTGCCTATCGAAGAACTGACTAATCTAGTAAGCAAGCAACACAAGACTAAGACCACTTAAGAACAGCACCTCACGACTCCAGTTTTCTGTAGAGGGTTCTTAAGCTGCAGCCGGCTATATCCGCCACTTGTGCTTTATCAGACCATATTCCCAGGAGCTCAGTAAGATAGCGGCGCTCCAGCGTCTCCAGGCTTACGCCCTGCTCTGCCAACCCACGCAGACTGCCACCATTACTTTCTTTAGCTAATGAAACGGGCAGCAGATCAAGACTGCGCTGGATAACATCCTGTCCGATTAAGTCTTTATCTCGTAACACCACCGCTCTCTCGAGAATATTTTTCAACTCCCGCACATTGCCTTTGAAAGGCTGCAAAGCGAGCAGCTTCAGCGCCTCTTCAGAAAGCCTCAAAGGGGTCTTGTCATCCACTCTTAGCAAGATACTCTCTACCAGCAGAGACAGGTCCTCAATTCGCTCAGACAGCGACGGCAGGCGAATAGGAAAGGTACTGATTCGATGGTACAGATCTTCCCGAAACTCACCTCGCTCGACCATATCAGACAAATTCTTATGGGTTGCGCATAGCAGCCTGAAGTCTGCCGCCGCGGGCTTAGTATCACCGACTGAGCGGAAAGTTTTAGTCTCAATCAGACGCAAGAGCTTTACCTGAAGATGCAGAGGAATGTCGCCCACCTCATCGAGAAATAGTGTTCCACCCTGGGCCGACTGAACCAGGCCCGTTCGGGAGTGAGTCGCACCGGTAAACGCACCTCTAACATGACCAAACAGCTCACTCTCAAACAGATTATCCGTTAACCCTGAGCACTCTACCGTTACAAAGGGCATACTGGCTCGGGAGCTGGCAGAGTGTATCGCCTGAGCAGCCAGCTCTTTACCCGCACCGGAAGCCCCCATAAGCAATACATTGGTATCCGTTTTACCCACCCGCTGAATCAGATCCACCAGCACATTAAAAGCCCGGCTTCGGCCAATCATCTTATTAGCAATCGGCTCAGCACTGACCTCCCGAATCGGCTTCATCACCTCAATGAAATAGACCTGCTCTCTATCATCGGTGATGGGGATCGTTTCGATTCCCACATGCTCTTTACCCTGCGGAGTATTATGGATGTGCAACACACTGGCCCGATGACCACTGTCCCGGGCTTCCTGCATTGGACAGGTCTCACCTTCAAGATCGCAGGGCCGCTCATAGCCGTGTGAAATAAAGAAACATTTGGCAGAGCTATGGCCACTGAGCCCACCAAAACGAAAGTCATAACTATTATTGGTAGCGACAACGTTATAATCCACATCAATCAAAACCGCTGGATAACTATAGCTATCCAGCACATTGCGCATCGTTTTCAACCAACTTGCTGTCGTCATAGCCCTGTTCCGTCAGTTATGGCAAGAGTGTGGCAATAATGACAAGCCACGACCAACAATACTAGCTAACCCAATGGTTATTAAAGCGATTCATGCGCCTGATCAAGACTTTAATTTGTACCTCAGGTGAAGTAAAAGACACAAAAAAGCCCGCGCATAGCGGGCTTTTTTAACAGAGCTTCAATAACAATTACTTGTTAGCTTTACGCTCTTTCTCTTCTGCAATTACTTTTTCAGCAACTGCCGAATGAGGGATAAGCGACAAGCAGTGTAGTGAAGCTTATATAAAGAGAACCCTATTTAAAGGCACAAAAAAGCCCGCATATAGCGGGCCTTTTTAACAGAGCTTCAGTAACAATTACTTGTTAGCTTTACGCTCTTTCTCTTCTGCAATTACTTTTTCAGCAACTGCCGAATGAG
>JAGPUU010000393.1 GCA_018067325.1 Amphritea sp. | reverse complement strand
GAGCATTAATTATGGCGCTGGCGATGTTACTGCCAGTGCTTATTAATCGGAGCATGAGTATCTGGCAGCGATATCTGCTGGCGCTGGTTCTGGTGTTATTGATACAGCCTTTGAGCTTATATCAGCCAGGCTTCTGGTTATCTTTTAGCGCGGTGGGTGCACTTTTATTAATAGTGGCTAACGGGGATAGTCAAAAGCGAATCAAACCGTTGATCAAAACTCAGTTCGCGGTGTTTCTAGGTTTGTTCCCTTTGTTGCTGCTTTGGATGGGGCAGGTTGCACTGATTGCTCCTCTGGTGAATCTTATCGCGATACCTGCCCTTACGTTTATTATGTTGCCCGGTGTGTTGGTTGGCTTGATGCTTTGTCTGATAGATCCGCCCAGTGGGGCCGCATTGCTGAATTTTCTGGGTGATGGGTTTTGGTATTTATTGCAACGCTGTGTGTTACCCGAAGGGCAGGGGCTATTGGTTGGTCATCCCTCATTGATGGCATCGGTTTTAGCGGTGTTGGCAGCGGCTTTGTTTATTCTGCCTGGTTGGATAGGGGGCCGAGGTTTCGCTTTCTTTATGATAATTGCTATGTTTTTTCCCGCCCGAGATCGAGTTCAATCGGGCGAGTTTAGGGCGACGGTTCTGGATGTTGGGCAGGGTCTGTCGGTGTTAATTGAAACCGAACAAAAAACACTGCTCTATGATACCGGTGCTGCTTACCCTGTTGGCAGTATTGCTCGCTATACAGTCATTCCACTACTTGAAAATCGCGGAATCGATCGACTGGATCGGCTGGTTGTTAGTCATAAAGATAACGATCATTCTGGCGGTTATCGGGATCTGAATGCTGAAGTCGACATTGCTGAATTTCATACGGGTAGTCCGGACCTACGTAGTCGTTTTAATGCTAAACCCTGCCGTTCAGGTGCTGCCTGGGAGTGGGGTGCTGTCCGGTTCAAATACATTCAGCCACCTCACCCCTCGCCGTTGACTGAAAATAACCGTTCCTGTGTGTTATTGGTGCAGTCCGGGGGTTGTAGCTTGGTTATTCCTGGCGACATTGAGAGTAGTGTTGAGGAGCAGATTATCAGGGAATATCCCGACTTAAAGGTTAACTGGCTGATCGCAGCTCATCACGGCAGTCGATTCTCAAGTTCTGACTTATGGTTAGCGAGCCTCAAACCTGAAAAGGTAATATTCAGTGCAGGTTTTGATAACTCCTATGGGCATCCTGCGGGGGATGTAGTCCGTCGTGTGGGAGACTTAAAGGTTCCAATGGCGAGTACTGTTAAGGGAGGTGCATTGATTTTAACAAGCGGATCAGATGGTTGTTTTATGGAGCGTTATCGGGATCAGAAAAAGCGTTATTGGACAGCAGGTTAATCACTATTATGGTACTTGACTCTATGCTAGAGTATGGGCCGGTTTCTAGGAGGATTTCTGGTGTTCGAATTGATTCAATCTGGTGGTTGGCTAATGGTGCCAATTGTCGCCTGTTCTGTGTTTTCTCTGGCAATTTGTCTGGAGCGCTTTTGGGTTTTACAAAAGAAGCGCGTGGCCCCCACTAATCTGCTATCTGAAGTCTGGGTATTGGTGCGCAGTGGCGAGATGACGCCTGAACGTATGCATCTGATACGTAATGAGAGCTTTCTGGGCCAGATCATGGTCGCGAGCTTGAATAACTCCAAGCATGGTCGTGAGATCATGAAGGAAAGCATTCAGGAAGCGGCGCAGCATGTGATGCACCAGATGGAGCGTTTTCTTAACTCTCTGGGTACTATTGCTGCCATCTCTCCATTGTTGGGGCTGTTGGGTACTGTTATCGGCATGATTAAAGTCTTTGCTGAAATCATGTTGCAAGGCACCGGTAATGCGAATGTGCTTGCCGGGGGCATATCTGAAGCGCTTATTACCACCGCGGCGGGTTTGACCGTTGCGATCCCAACACTGGTTTTTCACCGTTATCTGCAGCGTCGGGTCGAAACCCTGCTTATTGAGATGGAACAGGAATCTCAGAAGTTGGTCGAAGTGGTACACGGTGAACGTGAAGTTGATTTTGAATAACCGGTGAATCGATTGAAATTCCGACGTAAAAAGCCTGAAGAAGTTTCTGTAAACCTGACATCACTCATCGATGTGGTCTTCCTGCTGCTGATCTTTTTTATGGTATCGACTACCTTTACCAAAGAAACTCATATAGAGATCAACCTGCCAGAAGCGGAAGGTGAAGTGGTTGAGTCTCAGACTGATTCAATTGAAGTGACCGTGAGTATCGAAGGTGCTTTCAGTGTCAATGGCCAAGCACTTCTGAATAGTCAGCCCGATACTTTACGCAGAGCCATCATGGATCAGGCCGGCGATAATCGTAAACTACCTTTTGTTATCTCGGCAGACGCTAACACTCCCCATCAGTCGGTCGTGACGGTGATGGATGTGGCGGGCAAACTTGGTTTTGCCGGTCTGAGCATTACGACTCAACAAGCGGCTGAGCAGTAACCGTGGGGCTGGAGCAAGCCTGGTATCGTGGCAGTCGCTGGCTAAAGTTATTGCGGCCACTGGAATCGCTGTTTTGTATTCTAGCCCGTCGCCGACGTCAAGAATATCAGCAGGGTAAGCGTCCAAGTTGGACTGCGCCGGTTCCGGTTGTTGTCGTGGGCAATATCTCCGTGGGTGGGACCGGTAAATCTCCTCTGGTCATCTGGTTAGTCGAACA
>JAGPUU010000392.1 GCA_018067325.1 Amphritea sp. | reverse complement strand
GGTCATCAGTGGTTGATTCCATAGCTGATAAAATACCCGCACTTTTGCGCTTTGATTGAAACGTTGTTGCACCCCTTGCAAACGAGCCTCAAACAGAGACGCTTGCTGCTCAGCAAGGGGGAGTCGAATTAGTTTTCCCAGCGCACGCAAGTTGAAAGGGATATCACTGAATTCATGCGGCTCAGAGTAATACACCGGTATCCCCATCTGCTCCAGTCGCTGCAAAGGAAGTTGAGGGTTACCTCCCGGCCAGGCAATTACCAGGTCCGGCTGCAATTTAACAATAGCTTCTAAATTAAAGCCTTGAGCGTCACCTACAACCGGCAGATTAGCCGCTTCAGGAGGGTAATCACTATGACTGGCAACCCCTACTACAAAAGAGCCCGCACCAATCGCAAATAGATTTTCGGTAATATGCGGAGCCAACGCAACGATCCGGCGCGCCGGTTGAGCAATATCAATCACCCGACCGCGATTATCTGACACACTAATACCCGCTTCAACCGGCGAAAAAATTACCAGCAAATGGCATACAAACAACTTAAAAAAGCGTAACTTCAACCGCATAATGAACAGCAGAACCTGAATAATAGAGTATATAAGGCGGTAATTTTACTCTATTCAGCAGGGGAAAACGCCTCCATTGCTGTATATATGATTGAATATCCAAGGTGTAAAACTAAATGCAGATTCAAGAACCCAATCAGAGCAGCGGTTTTGCTCTATTTAATCTGGCCTTTCGCCCCTTCTTTCTTTTTGCCGCGGTGGCTGGTGTACTGCTAATGGTCCACTGGTTGGCGCTATTGGGTAAGGGCCAGCTAACTTACAACTACTATCAACTGAGTCAGTTGTGGCATGGTCACGAAATGTTATTTGGCTATGCCGTTGCGGTCATCGTCGGCTTTCTGATGACTGCCGTACGTAACTGGACCTCTATCCAAACACCTTATGGCAAGACTCTGGCCGGACTGTTTCTGATCTGGTTATGCGCCCGGCTGCTACCCATTATCGCTGAATTTATTATCCCGATTCCTTCATGGGTTATAGCCGCTGTCGATCTGGCATTTCTGCCATCGGTAGCCTTTGCCATCAGCCTGCCGATTATTCGCTCAGGCAATCATCGTAATCTGATCTTTACTGTCATTCTGATTGCCATGACAATCGCCAACCTGCTGACCCATTTGCAACTGTTAGGCCTCACCGAATCTACCCTGGCAAAAGGGATGCAGCTTGAGCTGGGGCTTATTGTAGTCATGATGTGCGTCATGGGAGGGCGGGTGATCCCATTCTTTACCGAACGCGCCATGGCATTTGAAGCGAAGCGGTTCAGTTGGATAGAAAAATCGATAATCCCACTGGCGGCAGGCTGGCTAATATCCGACTTGTTCCAATTGCACTTAGTAAGCAGTGTACTTGCGGGTGTAAACGCTTTGGTTCACTTCATTCGTCTGGCAGGCTGGTTTAAAGCCCGCATGTTCCGCAACCCCCTTATCTGGATACTTCATCTTGCCTACCTATTTATACCCTTAGGTTTTATGCTCGACGCCCTGAGTGGGTTCGCCATGGCATCCCCCTACCTTGCCACCCATGCGTTTGCCGCCGGTGCCATTGGCTCTATGACTATCGGCATGATGGCTCGTGTCTCTCTAGGCCATACGGCCCGACCGCTAAAACTGGCAAAAATAACCATCATAGCTTTCGCCTTAATGGTTGCTGCGGGAGTAATCAGGACCTTTCTGCCGATGATTCCTGAGCTATATACGATGGCGATTCATCTTTCAGGTGGGCTCTGGATTCTGGCCTGGGTACTGTTTCTGGTCCCCTACACTCCGATTCTATTGAAGCCCCGGACTGATGGGCAGTTTGGATGATTAAAGTCATCCAGACCGCGGCTACGCCACTAGCTAGACGGTACTTCGCGACTTACTAGTCGTTAGAAAAAACTCTAATAACGGCCCTGGAACATGATTTTCTCAGTTTTATTACAGGTTGGATTGATGAAACGTTTAAGAGAGATGCCAGGATTAGGACCGAAATCTGAGAACTGGTTGATAGAGGTAGGTATTCATACTCCCGAAGAGTTACGGGAGATTGGAGCAATCAGAGCTTATATTCGACTCAAAAACGAGTCTAGCACTCCACCCAGCCTTAACTTTCTCTACGCCATGGTAGGCGCTATCGAAGGTAAAAGCTGGCTTGAAATAGCTAAACATGAAAAAGGCCGACTACTAACAGAGCTTGAAGGTTACAGAGAACTGGAAGAGCTGTTTCAGGCTGAAGGGATCAATATAACTCCACCATAATACCTAGTTACTAAAACAAAAAAGGAGACCATTAAAGTCTCCTTTTTGCTTTTTCAAACAAGGAAAGCGCAGCTTTCCATCTCGCTACTCGCAAGTCACGCAGTGACGTCTAGCAAACCGCGAAGCGGCGTTCTCACTTGTTGGGATCAACCAGGGTACGGCCCTGAATTTTTCCTGCCACGATATCAGCTGCTGCTTGAGGCAGTTCAGACAATCCGACAACATTAGAAATTTCACCAAGCGCCTTGGCTGGCAGATCGGACAGCAGGCGATTCCAGGCTTCTGTGCGGATATCGATCGGACACATCACCGAATCCACCCCTTGCAAACGAACATTACGCAGAATAAACGGCATGACGGTAGTGGGTAGCTTATAGCCACCCGCCAAACCACAGGCCGCCACAGTGCCTCGATAATCCATTTCAGCCAATACCCGGGCCAATATAGCATCGCCTACGGTATCGATAGCACCCGCCCAGCGTTGTTTTTCCAAAGGCCGTGCTTTCTCCGCCATCTCTGCCCGGGACAGCAGTTCAGTGGCACCTAGACCGCGCAGATAGTCATGAGTTGACTCACGTCCGGTCACCGCCGCCACGGTATATCCGAGTTTACTCAGTATTGCCACTGCAACACTACCCACGCCTCCAGCAGCACCGGTGACTACAACCGTACCACTATCAGGCGTAATACCTCCGTCTTCCAACGCCATCACACAGAGCATCGCTGTCAGGCCAGCAGTACCGATAGTCATCGCTTTAGCTGCATCCATACCCTGCGGCATTTTAACCAGCCATTCTGGCTTCAGCCGTGCATATTGACTATACCCACCCCAATAGCGCTCACCCACACTCCAACCAGTCATAATGACCTGATCACCCGGCTGAAAAGCAGGATCACGAGACTCTTTGACTATGCCTGCCAGATCGATGCCCGGCACCATAGGGAAACTATGAACAATCTTTCCGGTGCCGGTAACCGCTAGTCCGTCTTTATAGTTAAGGGAGGAATAGGACACCTCAACCAATACATCTTCATCAGGTAGATCACTCAGATCCAACTGTTTTATTGCAGCTAGGGTTTTCCCTTCTTCTTGCTCCAGTACCAGGGCATTAAACATAGTTCACCTCACTTTACGTTTTTCTTCAGCAACATGTCACAAGCTATAAACCAGACGATTTTCATTGACCTTCTTCATCTGTAAATAGCTTGAAAACCTATTTGTCTTACAAATTAACATTTATGCAATTTACACCAAGTTTATTTGTATTACAAATTAACAATTAGTCGTTTATATGAAATAATCCATTTACCACTGTAGGAGAATTTCCGTGAGTTTAGAAATAGAACCCGTTGCTCAACGCAGCCTTTCGAGCCAGATCGCCCACCAGATTCGTCAGGCAATTATGGACGGTTCTCTGAAAGCGGATGACCGCCTGCCAACAGAAGAAGAACTGGCACAGCGCTATCAGGTTTCTCGCCCTACTATCCGTGAGGCACTCAAAAGACTAGCAGCTCAAAATCTGATTCGCTCCCGTCGCGGCCCTACCGGGGGCACGTTTATCAACCGCCCTTCCGCTGCAGACCTGAGCGACGCACTCACCAGCACCACTACCCTATTGGTCGGTATGGATGCCTTTTCAATGGAAGATATCAATCAAACCCGCTTACTTCTGGGAACAGACTGTCTGCAGCTGGCCGCAAAACATATCAGCAGTGAACAACTTGGCCAGCTGGAGCAAGAGCTGACTCAGCAGCAAGATGATAACCTTTCACCTGAACAATTTTGTGCTTCAGATGTTCGCTTCCACCGTCTAATCGCTGAAGCATCGGGCAACCCCCTACTCAGTTTCATAATGCGCAGTGTCATTGAAGCGCTGCAACCTGTCAGTAACATGGTGACGTTTCGCTTTCGGGAACGCTCTGTCATCATCGATCAACACCAACGCTTGCTCACAGCACTGCAACAACATAACCCGGAACTCGCCTGTTCAATCTTTGCAGAGCAGGTCCATTATCTGGCTGAGAAAACAGATCAGGCACAACAGTGGAAAGCAAAAAAGCCGGCTTAATCATGAATAACATTTCACCTAAATTAACGTAGGCTTCGGTCTGCAATT
>JAGPUU010000382.1 GCA_018067325.1 Amphritea sp. | reverse complement strand
ATGTGCTCAGCGGCAATGCTTTTATCAGCAATAAAGAGCAGGTTAAATATGTTGCTACCCGCCCCCAGGACTGGTCCAAAGACGGTGTAGGTAATTTCTGGAGTGATTATCTTGGCTGGGATATGGATAGCGATGGTATCGGTGATGTTCAATACGAACCTAACGATAGTGTTGACCGGTTATTATGGAAGTTCCCTTCCGCTAAGTTACTGTTGAACAGTCCTGCAGTTGAAACATTGCGTTGGGTTCAGCGTCAGTTTCCAGTATTAAAATCCGAAGGAGTTGTTGATAGTTATCCTTTGATGGCCGTTCCCGAAATTTTTCATGATTCAGCTGCAAAGCCGGAACAGAATAGCGCACAGTTGGTAGAGAATTGATATGAGTAGTGCGAAAAACATTGTTGAATTACAACAGGTTGAGAAGAAATATCAGGGTGTAAGTGCGCTGAATAAGCTTAACCTTGAGATCCGTGAAGGTGAAGTGCTGGGCCTGTTTGGTCATAATGGCGCGGGTAAAACTACTACCATTAAGCTGATTTTGGGTTTGATCGGTGCCACTTCGGGCCAGGTTAAGGTCTTTGGTGAAGATCCGACTCAGTCAGAGGCAAGAAATTTGCGCCGTAAGCTGGGTTTCTTGCAAGAGAATGTGAGTTTTTATGATCAGTTAACTGGTTTAGAGGTGCTGCAGTACTTTGCTCGTCTTAAAGGCGTCTCTAAAAAAAGCTGCTTGAGCTTGTTGTCACAGGTTGGCCTCAGTCAGGCGGGTAAGCGCCGGGTAAAAACCTATTCGAAGGGTATGCGACAACGCTTGGGGTTAGCTCAGGCATTGTTGGGCGAGCCTAAACTGTTATTGCTGGACGAACCGACGGTCGGCCTTGATCCTATTGCGACACAGGATTTTTATCGCCGTATCGAAGAGCTTAAAGAGCAGGGCTGTACTGTCATTCTGTGTTCACATATTTTGCCAGGTGTTGAAAAGTATATCGATCGAGCATTGATTTTGGGGCAGGGTAATCTGCTTGCCGAAGGTAGCATCAACGATCTTCGCCATCAGGCTGATCTGCCGGCAACGTTTCACCTACAGGGTAAAGGGTTAGTGTTACCTGAGTATCTGGCAGCAAAAGCCTTTGAAGATGAACACGGTACTCGTATCGACATCCCCTTAAATGAAAAGATGGGCGCAATGAAGCAATGCATTGGTCTGACGGGACTTGAAAACCTGGATATCCATCTGCCATCGCTGGAAGATCTGTATACCCACTTTATTGAGTCGCATGCCGGTGTTGGTGTGAGTGCAGTGCAGGAGGCGGTCCAATGAACGCGATTTTAACGGTTGCTAATAAAGAGTTTCATGACGGCCTGCGCAATCGCTGGGTACTGTCTATCTGTGTTATTTTCGCAGTACTCGCGATTGGTTTGGCATATTTCGGCGCTGCTGCTGCCGGTAAAGTTGGCTTTACTTCTTTGTCCACTACCATTGTTAGTCTTGCCAGTTTGGCGGTATTTATTATTCCGCTGATTGCACTGATGCTGGCCTATGATGGTGTAGTGGGTGAGGACGAAAATGGTACGTTATTGCTATTGATGACCTATCCGTTATCGCGCTGGCAACTACTGTTAGGAAAGATGGTAGGGCAAGGGGCTGTAATGGCCTTCTCCACGCTGATTGGTTTTGGCTCCTCGGCGATTATGATGGGGGTCTTCTCGGGTACCACTACCTGGGGCGAGTTAATCGGGCCTTATGCTGTGTTTATCTTCTCGGCGATGATGTTGGGTTGGATCTTTATCGCTATCGCTTATGTCATCAGTGCGTCTGTTTCAGAGAAATCAAAAGCAGCCGGTATCGCTTTGATCACTTGGTTTATCTTTGTTCTGGTATTCGATCTGGGTCTACTCGGTATGTTAGTAACTACCCAGGGCAATGTAGATGCCACTCTGTTTCCATACCTGCTATTACTGAATCCGACTGATATCTTTCGATTGGTCAATATTACTTACTTTGCCGATCAGAACCTCACCGGACTGATGGCGATTGCCCAGCAAACCCAGTTTTCAACCTGGTCTTTGTTCGGTGGCCTAATGGTCTGGTTAGTTTTGCCTGCAGGATTGGCCATGGCTATTTTCAATAAGCGGGGTTTGTAATGAAGCATTGGCTAAAGTTGTTATTGTGCGTGCCTTTCTTGCTTCTGAGCGGCTGTGGCGAAGATGAAAAAGAAGTCATGGTGCGTCAGGCCATCGCTATTGAAAGTAGTGCTGAATGTCACCTGTGCGGAATGATCATTACTAATTTCCCTGGCCCTAAGGGACAGGCCTATTCAAAGGGTATCCAGGGTAATATGCGCTTTTGTTCTACCCGGGATATGTTTGCCTTTATTGTTGATCCGGAAAACCAGCACAACATTCAGGAAGCCTTTGTTCACGATATGGCGGTTACTCCCTGGGACCACCCGGATGATGAAGCCTACATCGATGCTAAAAAGGCATTCTATGTGATCGGTCATGGTAAAAAAGGAGCAATGGGACCTACGCTTGCCAGTTTTTCAACCCAGGCAGATGCGGATGCTTTTGTGAGCTCTGAAGGTGGAAAGGTGTATCGCTTTGAACAGGTTACGCTGGATCTGCTGATCAGTATGAATAACTTGCGGACTGAGTCGTCACTGCCTCAAACGGCAGAGTAGCTCTGGTCGATAGGGTCAAAAATTAGGTTATAGATAACCGTTTGACGCAGCCGCGTTCAAATTACTTCGGCGTAATACAGACTGGCAGCTTACAGTTTGCCGCAGCATCCTGTTGCACTCTAAGGCTGTTAAGTTCATTCAAGCTATTCTGATAGTTAGCTTGATCCGGTGCTATTGATACAGCGCAGCGGACGGACTTCAGAGCAGCTTCAGGGCAGCCTGTTTGCATCAGGCTATAGGCCAGGTTATTCCAGCCGGCTTCAGGTGCGGTGCTATTTTCAATATAGCGGATGAAATAATCTGCTGCCGAATCATATTTTTTCTGAGCATAGCTGATATTACCAAGCCCCATCAGGGCGGCGGTATTGTCGGGCCATTTTTTTAATGTGGTTTGATAAGCTTCGGATGCTGATGTTATCAATGCTGAGTTTCTTGAACCTAATTGCTCCAGTATGTTTGCGGCCTTAATGTAGCGTTGCGGGTTAGCCGTCGCGGGAAGAATGTTCGTAGGTAGTATTACTCTGGCCCAGTTGTCTGCTCTGTCCCATGTTTTCATAAACAGGGACAGGTCGGTGGGGTAACGTTCATCAGGGCCCGAGCGGAGATATATCTGCTGTAAGTCGAGATCAAAGCCGATGGCAACGGCAAAATGCCATTGGGGGAACCAGTTGAATCCCAGGTTTTGCATCACCAGCACGGGATGTCCGGCATCCAGCTCTCGCAGTATAAATTTCAATTGTGGTTCAAGCGGATAGACCAGCAGTCCATATTGGCGCGCTTTAGCATCCAGCTCGATAGCCAGAGTGCCGCCCTTATCAGGAATGTAAAGATAGGGACGCAACTCTTCTGGCGTGGCTGAAATGTTGTTGTAGGCGAGCATCGTGGCTAAAGATGCAGGGCCGCACTGGTCATCCTGTTGCGGGAAATGGGCTAAACCCTGAAGCTCTGTGGCGTTTTCGATGCTGGGATCAGTTATCAACGATTCAACGAGGGCAGGGTTGCTGCTACAACCTGCTACCAGCAGAGTTGTTATAAGTATGACTGCCGGTAGTAGCTGTGCTGAGACCCGGTTGACCAGTGGCGATGCCAATTTAACGATTAATGCAGCGAACAAAACTGAATAGGTTAGTGGCGCAAAGCATATCAGTGATGACGAAGACGACAAAAACCAGGCCGACCAGCCCTAGTACTCCTTCACCAGCCGGCTGGGAAGCTAGATTCGCATTCAGCTGACTGATCTCGTCCGGTGTCAGGCTGGCAATTCGCTGTTGTAGTTCTTGTGTATCAACCCCCATATCAACCAGTTGTTGTTGCAGTTCGGCCGACTCCAGCTTTTGTATCAGATCGCTTTTAGTATATTGCTGGTTTTCTGTCTGGATAATGCTGTCCGTGGTTATCATCGCAGCATTCAAGGTGAGGCTCTGGAAACTCATCACTAGCAGTAAGGTGATGACTAGTCGGCCTATCCATGTCTGCCTGAGTATATTCTGTAATAACATAATAGTGACCTCTGTTTTAATGCTCTGGTCGCGAGCAGGGCGACCGCTGGTGAGTTGCGTTATTGTTCCGCTATGTGGCTGTAAGTTGGTGTGGGTTTCAGATCTGAATCGGTTGATTCAATCTGCGTTCAATTAATTGATTTTTACAGTGTAGTCGAAACGAGCGGATGTGGCGGTCGGGAGCTATAAACAATAAAAAAGCCAGCGGATGCTGGCTTTAGTAATAAAACAGAGGGCTGTATCAGCCGACAATACCCTGTTTCTTCAAATACTCTTCGTAGCCACCCCGGAAATCGGTCAGGCCGTTTTCATTCAGCTCGATAACTCGGGTTGCCAGGGAGGAGACAAATTCTCGGTCATGGCTGACGAAGATCAGTGAGCCTTCGAAGTTTTCCAATGCCAGGTTAAGGGCTTCAATCGATTCCATATCCATATGGTTAGTCGGCTCATCCATCAACAGGATATTAGGCTGTTGCAGAATCAGTTTGCCTAGTAACATCCGGCCTTTCTCGCCACCGGAAAGTACCTGAACAGATTTCTTGATCTCGTTTTGTGAGAATAGCATACGGCCAAGAGAGCCACGGATAACCTGCTCATCGGCGCCGGACTTGGTCCATTGGGCCATCCAGTCAAACAGATTCATATCTTCAGAAAATTCGTGTGCGTGATCCTGAGCGTAATAACCAATATTGCTGTTTTCAGACCATTTAACTTCGCCGCTATCAAGTTCAAGATCACCAAACAGACTGCGTAAAAGGGTCGTCTTGCCGATACCGTTAGGGCCGATAATGGCGATGCGTTCGCCCACTTCAATCATCAGGCTGAGGTCTTTAATCAGAGGTTCAGTGTCGAAACTTTTGTTCAGATTTTCAACTTCTAGCGCCAGACGATGGAGTTTCTTCTCCTGATCAAAGCGGATATAGGGGCTCTGACGGCTGGATGGCTTAATATCATTCAGCTCGATCTTCTCAATCCGTCGGGCGCGGGATGTTGCTTGCTTAGCTTTGGAAGCGTTTGCTGAGAAGCGGCTTACGAAGCTGCGCAGTTCAGCGATCTGGGCTTTCTTCTTCGAGTTCTCTGACTGCAGGCGCTCCTGCAGTGCAGTAGAGGCGATCATATAATCATCATAGTTACCCGGATAAAGCCGTAGTTCGCCGTAGTCCAGATCAGCCATATGGGTACAAACCGCGTTCAGGAAGTGACGGTCGTGGGAGATGATTATCATGGTGCTGTTACGATCGTTCAACACGCCTTCCAGCCAGCGGATAGTGTTGATATCCAGGTTGTTGGTCGGCTCGTCCAATAGCAGAATGTCAGGATCTGCAAACAACGCCTGGGCCAGTAATACCCGCAACTTCCAACCGGGAGCAACTTCGCTCATCAGGCCAAAATGCTGTTCAATCGGAATATCCAGACCGAGCAATAGCTCGCCCGCACGGGACTCAGCGGTGTAGCCATCCAGTTCTGCGAATTCGACTTCCAACTCAGCGACTTGAAGACCCTCTTCTTCACTCATATCAGGCAGTGAGTAGATGCGATCTCGTTCCTGCTTTATCTTCCAGAGCTCTGCATGGCCCATGATCACCGTATCGATTACGTTGAATTCTTCAAAGGCAAACTGATCCTGGCGCAGCTTACCGATGCGCTCGTTTGGGTCTTTGGAGAAGGTGCCAGCGGAAGCTTCCAGATCACGACCTAGAATCTTCATCAGGGTAGATTTACCACAGCCGTTCGCGCCGATCAGGCCGTAGCGGTTCCCCTCACCAAATTTTACGGAGATATTTTCGAACAGTGGCTTGGCACCAAACTGCATAGTGATATTAGCGGTAGTTAGCAAAACAGGAATCCATCAGTCTTAACGTTGAGTGAAAATTAAGCGGCATATTGTCCCACAGATCACCGTTAAAGTGTGTGAATAGAGTGTTTCTTTTTCATTATTTAACAGAGATACTGTTGCGAAATGGGCGAGGTATATGGATAAGAAACAACTGATAGCACAAGTCATAAGTAAACTTCAGGCGGACCTTGAAACTAATATTGCGGCGGCAAACGAAGCCCGCGAGACCGCGACACATGAAGAGAATGTGGCTGAAAATAAGTATGATACCTTAGGGCTGGAAGCCTCTTATCTGGCCCATGGTCAGTCTAAACGGGTTGAGGCGTTGGAGATCGATATAGCGACCTATAGAGGCATGCCGTTGAGAAAATTTACTGAAGATTCAGCGGTAGGCCTTTCCGCACTAGTCACTCTGGAGGCAGCAGATGGGACGTTGAAACATCTGTTTATTGGCCCTGCAGGAGGAGGTATTCAGGTTGGTCTTGGTTCTTATACCGTTATCTTTGTTACTCCTGAAGCTCCCATCGGCAAGGCGTTGATCGGTCGGTATTCAGGGGATGTGGTGATGTTGCCGCAGGGTGAATTTGAGATTACTGATATCAGCTGATGACGTATAATCTACAGCAATCGTTTTTAAAGGGGCATAACTGCAGCCCTTAAGCCATTAAGGAATAGCAATGAGCGTTACAAAAGATAAAGTTGTTCAGTTTCATTACAACCTGACCGATGCGGATAATAGCGTTGAAGAAACCACCCGGGGTGGTTCTCCTATGGCTTACCTGCATGGTCACAATAATATGATTACGGGTCTGGAACAGGCGATGGAAGGTAAAGCGGTTGGCGATACGTTCTCCGTAACTCTGGAGCCAAAAGATGCCTACGGTGAGTTTTTACCTGATTGCGAACAGCGTATTCCTGTAAAGCATCTGCAAGGAGCTAAGAAATGGAAGTCCGGCATGGTCGGTACAGTGCATACCGATCAGGGACAGCGACAGGTAAAAGTAGTTAAAGTGGGTAAGTTTATGGTGACGGTAGACAATAATCACCCGCTGGCCGGAAAAGTGCTGACCTTTGATATAGAGATTATCGATTCCCGTGACGCTACCGGTGAAGAGGTTGCTCATGGGCACGCCCACGGTGAAGGTGGGCATCACCACTAAAGCGCCTCCGGCGATTTAGTGGCAGACCGCGGCTTCGCCGCTAGCTAGACGTCGCTTCGCGACTTGCTCGTGGCTAGAAAAAGATTAGATTGCAGAAAGGCTCTATGGGGAAATCTTGGAGCCTTTTTTGATTTTTCTAGCTAGCGGGATGAAGTTCAGCGATCTAACGACTAGTGATGTTCTAGTAAGCTATCCCCCTTATTAGAGAAAATGTAATAGCTAATTTCCTATATCTGATCTGGGTTTTAAGGGCAGACCGCGGCTTCGCCGCTAGCTAGATGTCACTTCGCGACTTGCTCGTGGCTAGAAAAAGACTAGATTACAGAAAGGCTCTATGGGGAAACTCTAGGGCCTTTTTTGATTTTTCTAGCTAGCGGGATGAAGTTCAACGATCTAACGACTAGCAAGTCGCGAAGCGACGTTCTAATAAGCTATCCCCCTTATAGAGAAAATCTAATAGCTAGATTTCTATATCTGATTGATACTCGTTAGTAAATCAGAGCTGGAGCAATGTTATGAAAACTGAGCGTTTAGAGTTTACGGGGCATGATGGATCATTGCTGGCAGCACGGCTAGACTTGCCCGTAGGTAAGCCTGCGGCATATGCTTTGTTTGCTCATTGTTTTACCTGCTCTAAGGATATTCAGGCTGCGAAGCGGATAGCGCAACGCCTAGCGTCTTTAGGTATCGCGGTGCTGCGCTTTGATTTTACCGGACTGGGTCACTCACAGGGAGAGTTTGCCAATACTGGCTTCAGTTCCAATATGCAGGATCTGCTCGAGGCGGTGAGCTTTCTGCGGGAACATTACTCTGCCCCCCAGTTGCTAATTGGACATTCACTCGGCGGTGCCGCAGTGCTCGCGATGGCCGGTCAGGTGCCAGAAACGAAGGCAGTAGTGACGATAGGTGCACCGGCTGATCCTAAACATGTGCTGCATAACTTTGGTGATCAGATCGATGAAATATGCACCGAAGGTGAGGCCGATGTAAGTCTGGCAGGTCGTGCATTTACGATTAAACGCCAGTTCATTGAGGATATATCGGCTGTTTCGCTGGAACAGGCGGTGACAGGTCTGCGTAAAGCATTGCTGGTGATGCATGCGCCTCTGGATGAGACGGTTGACCTGGCGAATGCTGCTCAACTATTTCAGATGGCAAAGCACCCAAAGAGCTTCGTTACACTGGATTCCGCTGACCACCTGTTGAGCCGGTTTGAGGATGCTGATTATGCAGCAGAGGTGATCTCAACCTGGGCGCAGCGATACATTGATGTTCAGGTATTGCCTAAGCAGATGAGCGCACCGGAAGGCGTAACCAGGGTGTCTGAGGCTGATTCTGCTAGCTTTACTCAGGATATCAGTGCAGCGGGGCATCATCTGGTCGCCGATGAGCCTGCGGGTTTTGGCGGGAACTATCTGGGGCCTACTCCTTACCAACTTGTTGCAGCCGGACTTGGGGCTTGTACCTCAATGACTATCAGAATGTATGCACGGCAGAAGAAGATTCCTTTGGAGCATGTGCAGGTTGATGTCAGTCATACTAAAGTGCACGCACAAGATTGTGCCAGTTGTGAGCAAGGAAATGGTAAAATCGACCAGTTTCTAAGGCATATAACGTTTACAGGTAACCTAACGCCTGAGCAGCAACAGCGGTTATTAGAGATAGCCGATCGTTGTCCGGTGCACCGAACGCTGGAAGGTGAAATTGATATAAAAACGACTCTGGAGCTTTAATGAAAGAGCGTTTACATATGATATCGGTGCTTTTTTTGATGATTAGTCTGGGGATTTGATACTTGGTTAACAGTGATTTAGAAAGGTTTTACAGTTTTTTGGATCATTTGCCGATCGCGGCCCTGGTGATATCTTTCGAAGAGCACCAGGCTACTGACTTGAGTGCTCAGAAAATCTGTCATGTGAATTTTAAGTATCTTGAGCTGATTGGGTATCCGTTATCGACGACCCCAGATACAGCCAGTTGGATGGAAT
>JAGPUU010000377.1 GCA_018067325.1 Amphritea sp. | reverse complement strand
AAAGCGTTTGATTGGTACTCCGCTGTCGTGGTTCCTATTGCTGAAATTTCTGCGCCTGGCCGAACGGTGGTTGCTCAGCAAAGTCTGATCATCGGGCTGATCTTTATGATCAGTATCGGTGCTGCTTTTATTCTGGTATTTCGTATGGCCCGACCGTTAAATATTCTGGCATCTTATGCAATGTCGCTGCCTGATCAGGACTTTATAAGGCCTGCGGACCAGAGCAAGAAAGTCATGAATCTTGCTCAGAAAAATAAAGATGAGATTGGCCGTCTGGCTGAGTCATTTCTATTCATGGAGATGGCAATCAGAAAAACTATTCAGCAAGTACATAAAGAGAAAGAGACCGCGATTAAGGCTAGCCAGGCGAAAAGTGAATTTCTGGCGACTATGAGTCATGAAATTCGCACTCCAATGAACGGTGTGCTTGGCATGAGTGATTTAGTTCTGGAAAGCGATCTGACTGAAGAGCAGCGCCGCTTTATGGAGATGATTCGGTACTCTGGTGAAGGCTTGCTGGATATTATCAATGACATTCTGGATTTTTCGAAGATTGAGGCGGGTAAGCTAAAACTGGAAGATTATCCCTTGAACTTGACTGATCTGATTCAGACCCAAGTGTCCATTCTTGATACTCAGGCGCAAAAGAAAGGTTTGACGCTTATTTGTCACCTGCCGCCTGAACTCGATACAGTGGTAATGGGCGATGCTATGCGGCTCCGGCAGGTACTAACGAATCTTATCGGTAATGCAATTAAGTTCACACTGCAGGGGACGGTTGAAGTAACGGCTGTCGTATTTGAAGACACTGAACAAGAGGTCTCTTTTCAGTTCCGGATTGCAGATACTGGTGTTGGCATCTCCCCAGAACATCAAAGTGTGATTTTTGAATCCTTTGCTCAGGCTGATAGCTCTACCACGCGAAACTTTGGTGGCACCGGTCTCGGGTTAGCGATCTCTCGTCAACTGATCGAGATGATGGGGGGAACGATCGACTTCTCCAGTAAGCTGGAGAAAGGCACAACTTTTTGGTTTGGCCTGAAAATGGCGAAAACAGATCTGCTTCCTAAACAGGAACGGCCTGAACTTCGTCAGCTTGCAGAACTAGATTCTGTATCAGGAAATATTCTGCTGGTGGAAGATCATCCGGTGAACCAGGAATACGCGCTGCAGGCTCTGAGGGGGTTGGGCGTTACTGTTGATACTGCGGGCAATGGGGTTGAAGCGTTGAAGATGTTGCAGCAGACCGATTACCAGTTGGTGCTGATGGACTGCCAGATGCCAGAGATGGATGGTTATCAGGCGACTCAAGAGCTTCGGAAACTGGAACGGGATAAACAGCGGCCTCATCTCCCTGTGATTGCTCTGACTGCCAATGCTATGGCTGATGATCGGGAGCGCTGTTTGCAAGTAGGTATGGATGATTACCTGGCGAAACCTTTTAATAAAAGACAGATTAGTCTTATTTTAAAACGTTGGCTGGGTGGTAGTGGTGATGGCTGCGCTGACTTGAAAGAGTCTTACACCGTGAAGCCAACGGAGACTGGTGAAAGAGGGAATCCTGAACAGATGGGAGAGATTGACAGAGATGTCATTTTACAACTGATTGAGATGGACACCAGTGGCGTATTTCTACATAAAATTATTACTGCATACCTTGAGAAATCACCTGACGATCTGGCCCGTATTAATGCGGCGGTAGAAGCGCAGGACTCTGAGATGCTCAGAGTCGCGGCTCATAGCTTTAAGTCCAGTAGTTACAATCTTGGGGCGATGAATCTGGCTGAGTTATGCAAAGTGCTGGAACAGGTTGGCCGGGATAAAACAATAGAACAATCTGAAGAGCTAGTCTTTCAGATTGAGGGTGCTTATCTTAGGGTGAGTCAGACGTTACTCGATATTAAAGAGAGAGAAGGTGAGCATGTCTATAGTGAGTGATGTGGCACCTGTAATTTGCAGAGTATTAGTTGTGGATGATGATCTGACGGCTCGCTTACTGGCGACTCAATCCCTGCAACAAGAAGGGTTTGAGGTTTTGGTAGCAGATAATGGTGTGACAGCACTTCGAACCTTCCAGGACGCTCAGCCAGATATCGTGCTGATGGATGTAGAGATGCCAGAATTGAATGGCTTCGAAGTTTGTCGTCAGTTACGTAGTTTACCCTGTGGCAAACTTGTGCCGATCTTGATGGCGACGGGGCAGGATGATCTCGACTCTGTCCGTGAAGCCTATGCTGCTGGCGCGACTGATTTTGTGACTAAGCCGTTTAACTGGAAAATCCTCGGGCATCGTCTCAACTATATGATCAGGGCCAGTAATACCACGGAACAGCTGCGTGAGTTACAGGTTAGTGAAGCGCGTCTGGGTAATGCACAGCGAATTGCCCGATTGGGAAACTGGGAATGGCATGTCAGTAGTGGTGAAATCTACTGGTCTGATCAGTTCTACCAACTGTTAGGCGGTCAGCGAGGTCGGACGAAACCTGGTTTTAGGTCTTTTTTACGCTGTGTGCCTGCCAGGGAACGTTGTCAACTTAGGCATTGGTTAAAAGAACAGCTTAACTGTCATTATTCTGGGTTTATGTCGGGAATTAATCATAGTATCAGTATTCCCGGACAGGGCCTGATGAATATGCAACATCAGGTAGAAGTCTTCTGTGATGATGCGGGGAAGGCAACTCTGATCGCAGGAACTATGCTGGATGTGTCTGAGCTTAAACAGGCCCAAGATCAGGTTCTTAAATTGGCTCGCTTTGATAGCCTTACTGGCTTGGCAAACCGGAGTGTATTTAGTGAACGGGTTAAACTGGCTATAGAAACCGCTGATCGAAATGGTTTTCTAGGGGCTGTGCTGTTTTTAGATCTGGATAATTTCAAGCGCATTAACGATACATTTGGACATGGTATGGGTGACCTATTGCTACAAGAGGTCGCTCGTAGGATTACTGAGAGTGTCAGTGGTAATGATCAGAATAGTCCATTAGTCGCTCGATTCGGTGGCGATGAGTTCACAGTTTTATTACCTGAAATAAATCAGATCAGCGATGCTGAAGAGGCTGCCCGCCAAATTCTCGAATCTATAGGTATGACTATCGATCTGGCGGGCCATGAGGTTGTGGTGACTCCGAGTATAGGTATCGCTATTTTTCCTCATCATGGTGAAGATGTAGACAGCCTGATGAAGAACGTTGATGCTGCGATGTATTTTGTTAAGCATGCAGGAAAAAATGGTTACGAGCTGTTTGTAAAATCGATGAATATCGTAGCTAAACGGCGGCTAGAGCTGGAAAGTCACCTAAGACACGCTATTGAATTGAATGAGTTGTCTCTGAATTATCAGCCTCAGGTGGAGATGTCTAGCGGGAGAATTATTGGGGTTGAGGCGCTGTTGCGCTGGCATAGCAAAGAACTCGGATTTGTATCACCGGTTGAGTTTATTCCCGTGGCGGAAGAAACAGGATTGATTTCCCCGATTGGTGAGTGGGTACTGCGAGAGGCTTGTCATCAAACTCGAGCGTGGCAGGTGCAAGGGCTTCCAGAAATTAGAGTTGCCGTAAACCTCTCGGTTCGCCAGTTTGCTAAACAGAATTTGGAAAAGCTGGTGAGTCAGGTGCTGTTGGATACTGGCTTGCCTGTGCACTGTTTGGAGTTAGAAATAACAGAGAACATGCTGATGGATGATGTGGAAGGGTCGGTTGAAACATTGCATCGTCTGAAAGCCTTAGGGGTTCAGTTGGCGATAGACGACTTTGGCACCGGATATTCAAGTTTGAGTTATTTGAAACGATTTCCCATCGATAAATTGAAAGTGGATCGATCCTTTATTACCCATGTGACCACAGATCCAGGTGATGCCTCAGTTACTCAGGCGATTATTGCCGTCGCCCATAACCTTGGACTGAGTGTGACCGCTGAGGGAGTAGAAGAGAAGTCTCAGCTGGAATTTCTTCGGGAACTTCAGTGTGAAGAGATACAGGGCTACCTTTTTAGCCGGCCACTTAAAGCCGATGATCTGGCTCAATTGTTAAAGAGCAATGACGGCTATATACAGATCTGATCAGGCCAGATTTATTTCTATATAAGAGTACGGTCCAGACTTGTCTGTAGCTCTGATGTTTGTTTAGTATCCTTTCTAAGTCATT
>JAGPUU010000363.1 GCA_018067325.1 Amphritea sp. | reverse complement strand
GGTTTGATGACTGTATTGATCATGCACTGGTGGTACCAACAGGCATGGCTAATCTACAGACGAGTCATAAGAGTGGTGAGACCACTGTTAACTGGCAATACCCGGAGGGAGGTGAGTTTTTCTGTCGTTCACCTGAGCAGGCGATTGTGCTGGTTGATCTGGAGCAGGTTACCGAAACTAGTTTGGCTGCGTGGTGTAAAGACCGGTTGCTGGAACTGTTTCCTGATGAGGTGAAAGGGCTGGAGATTAGCTTCGTGCCTGAAGCAATTAGTGGTGCTTTTTATCACTATAGCCACGGCTTGCATCAGCATGACGGTAACTGTCAGCGGATTGCTCATGGTCACCGTTCAAGAATTGAGATCTTTCTCGACGGAGCGCGTGATACCGGGGTAGAGCAGCAATGGGCAGAAACCTTTCATGATATCTATATTGGCACTCGCAATCACTTGCTAGCTGAGCCATCCGCAGAGCATCATTATCAGTATGATGCGCCACAGGGGCAATTTGAAATCAGACTGCCGGCTGAGCATTGCTATCTGATTGAAACTGAAACCACGGTAGAGCAGATAGCCTGTCACCTGGCGGCGCAGGTAAAAGCGGAATATCCTGATCGTGAAGTGATGGTGAGGGCTTTTGAAGGGGTAGGTAAAGGCGCCATTGCTACCGCCTGAGTCACTACTTTTTAAATATAAAAAACCGCGGTATTTACCGCGGTTTTTTTTGTGTCAGGTATTTAGCTTAGCTACGTTCGATTGCCAGCGCAGTACCCATACCGCCACCGATACACAGAGTTGCCAGACCTTTCTTAGCGTCGCGACGAGCCATCTCGTGCAGCAGGGAAACGAAGATGCGGCAGCCTGAAGCACCGATTGGGTGACCCATAGCGATAGCGCCACCGTTAACGTTAACGATGTTAGTATCCCAGCCTAGATCTTTGTTTACAGACATCGCCTGAGCAGCAAATGCTTCGTTAGCTTCAACCAGATCTAGGTCGTCAATAGTCCAGCCTGCTTTTTCCAGTGCCTTCTGAGTGGCGCAGATCGGGCCAGTACCCATGATAGATGGGTCAACACCTGCAGATGCGTAAGCTTTGATAGTCGCTAGAACTGGCAGACCCAGTTCAGCCGCTTTTTCTGCAGAGCAGACGATCACAGCAGCCGCGCCATCATTAATGGTAGAAGAGTTACCTGCAGTAACAGTACCGTCTTTCTTGAATGCTGGACGTAGTTTGCCCAGTGCTTCAGCGGTAGCACCAAAACGAGGCTGCTCATCGGTATCGAATACGATATCGTCGCCGCGACGCTTAGGGATAATAACCGGGATTATCTCATCTTTGAACTTGCCAGAAGTGACAGCCGCTTCAGCTTTGTTTTGAGAGGCTGCTGCGAAAGCATCTTGCTCTTCACGGGTGAAACCGTATTTTGCAGCGATGTTCTCAGTGGTGATACCCATGTGATAGTCGTTGAACGCATCCCACAGACCATCTTTGATCATGGTGTCGACCATCTTCCAGTCACCCATGCGAGCGCCGTTGCGAGAATTTGGTAGAACGTGAGCGGACATGCTCATGTTTTCCTGACCACCGGCAATGATTATGTCAGCATCGCCGCAGCGGATTGCCTGAGTTGCCAGTTGAATCGCTTTCAGACCTGAACCACAAACCTTGTTAATGGTAATGGCGGATACTTCAACTGGAAGACCAGCATTAATCGTTGCCTGGCGAGCTGGATTTTGACCACAGCCTGCAGTTAGTACCTGGCCAAGAATGACTTCGTCAACCTGATTGCCCTGGATCCCGGATTTCTCCAGCAGGCCTTTGATAACCGTAGCGCCAAGATCGCTGGCCGCAACAGATGCCAGTGAACCATTAAAATTACCTACAGCCGTACGTCCGGCAGCTACAATAACAACATCACGCATGATATTTCCTCTTGCTTGTGAGAATTCCGCAGTAGTGTAGTCACGAGCTGTGACGGATTGATGGCAGGCCTGTCAGTAGCCTACATAGCACACTCTGCAGCTGTTTTTTTAATAATATATTTTTTTGTGCAATGCAGTACAGCATAGTCAAAAGGCAACTGCAATGGGGTATAGCACTGTCAGGTTACATTGTGTGAGAAAATTGCACCTGAGATGAGAATTTAGCAGCTGAGTTACAGAAAACCAAGCCGACCAAGGGCGAATGCACCGGTCTGTTCAGGGGGAGGTGCTTAAGAGGCTGCGATACCCCTATGGGGTATCGCGACTTGAATCAGAGATCGACAACCATGTTATCGATCAGGCGGGCTTTACCAAGATAGGCTGCGGCCACCAAGACCAATTCAGAATGTTCCGGTTGGGCTGGTTGAAGATCGAAACGATTGCAGATGTTGTAGTAGTCGCGTTTGAACCCCGCTTCTTCTAAAGCGATCAGGGCTTCTTCCTGCAGGTTTAGATAGTCCCGTCGACCAGCGCTGATTGCAGCGATAGTCTTGCGTATCACTTGATTAAGGGCAGGGGCGGTTGCCAGTTCTTCCGGGGTTAGATAACCGTTTCGAGAGCTGAGTGCCAAACCGTTTTGAGCCCGGGCGATAGGTGAGCCCTGAATTTCAACGGGTAGAAACAGGTCTTCCGCCATGCGCCGTATAACCATTAGCTGCTGAAAGTCTTTCTCGCCGAAGATTGCGACATCCGGCTGGACCATGCCAAATAGCTTACATACCACAGTGGCAACGCCGCGAAAGTGTCCCGGACGAGAGGCGCCACAGTGGATCTCAGAGATACCAG
The DNA here is from genome assembly GCA_018067325.1 of Amphritea sp. Classification (GTDB taxonomy): domain Bacteria; phylum Pseudomonadota; class Gammaproteobacteria; order Pseudomonadales; family Balneatricaceae; genus Amphritea. The sequence goes on along the minus strand of JAGPUU010000363.1, from coordinate 2,123 downwards.
GTACTTCAATCAGTGTCTGTATAACCTGGCCGTTGGGGTAAACCTCTTTGCTGTTCGGTGCAAACAGGTAATCGCAGCCGGCGGCTGCCAGTTTTTCCTGGTCGTCACTTAGTGTGCGGGGGTAGGCATCCATATCCTCGTTTTCACCAAACTGCAGAGGGTTAACAAAGATGCTGGCCACGGTGATGTCAGCATTGTTGTTGGACTGGTGAATTAGCTGGATATGGCCTGTATGAAGGTTGCCCATCGTTGGTACGAAACCAATTCTTTTGCCCGCACGCCGCTCTGCGCCGAGTACTTCACGTAGCTCGGCGATAGAAAAGATAGTTTGCATGGTTATTCGAATCCGTGTTCCGTTCCGGGGAAGGTGCCAGCTTTTACTTCATCAGCATAAGCTTTAAAGGCACCGGAGATATCATCGCTGTCAGCCATAAAGTTTTTAACAAACTTTGGGCTGCGGCCAGGAGTGATTCCAAGCATATCGTGCATCACGAGTACCTGGGCATCCGTTTCAGCGCCAGCGCCAATTCCGATAACCGGAATATCGACCGCTTTGGTGATCTCTCCTGCCAGTATCGAGGGTACACATTCCAGAAGCAGCATTGCTGCACCAGCCTGTTCCAGTCGAACGGAGTCTTCGATCATCTTCTTGGCGACGTTGTTATCACGCCCCTGTACTTTGTAACCACCTAGTACGTTCACAGCCTGCGGCGTAAGACCCAGATGAGCGCATACCGGGACGCCCCGTTCTGCCAGCAGAGTGATGGTTTCGTCCAGCCAAGCGGCGCCTTCCAATTTGACGATATGTGCGCCTGCAGACATAAGTGTTGCAGCGCTATCCATCGCCTGTTCTGGCGTACCGTAGCTCATGAATGGCAAGTCAGCCATGATCATTGAGCCCTGATTTCCCGCTTTCACTCCTGCAGTGTGGTAGGCCATCTCTTCGACGGTTACTGGCAGAGTGCTGTCATTGCCCTGTAGGACCATGCCCAGGGAATCGCCTACTAGCATCACCTCAACACCAGCGGTGCTGATAAGGTGGGAAAAACAGGCGTCGTAGGCAGTCAGTACTGCAAACTTTTTTCCGGCCTGTTTAAGGGCCGTTAGGGTATGAAGGGTAATGTTGCCCATAAGAGAACCTGTCTATTTATTACTCACACGGGTGGGGATTATACCTATGCCTTTTAGGTTTAACTATTATCTATTGTATATACTGGGTAAAAAGCATTTAAGTGTTTGTTAAATAGAATGAATTTAAGAATTAAATTTGCTCAAGAGTGCCAGTATTGCAGCTTTTAAGGTATTCAGGGAGTGTTTTTCCGGCAGGAATACTCAAATTAGGGGCAATTTCAGCCAGAGGGAAGAGTACGAAATTGCGCTCTTGTAGGTAGGGGTGGGGAACGGTCAGTCGATCATTGTTGATCAGTTGGTCGCCAAAGAGTAGCAGGTCCAGGTCTAGAGTACGGGGTCCCCAATGCTGGATTCTGACCCGTTGATGTTGCTGCTCGATCGCCTGCATGGCGTCAAGTAGTTCCAGGGGTTGTAGGGAGGTTTCCAGACTGGCAACTGCATTGATGTAATCAGGCTGGCCAGGAGGGCCAACCGGATCGCTGCGATAGAGGCTGGAGTGGATCAGGTTGCGACACCGGTCTAAACGCTCCAGCTCCAACAGTGCTGTCGCGACCTGGGTTACCGGGTTTTCCAGATTGCTACCCAGGCCGATAAAGCATTTGATCCAATGATCAGCCATTGTTTGATTCTTGCTTTTTAGGTGGGCCACGGCGTCTGCGGCGGCGCTTAGTTGGCTCGTCTCTGTTGGCTTCACGGGACATGTGGCTACGAATCTGAGGATTCTGTACCTGATAGTCGGTCCACCACTTGCCTAGCCCGTCCAGCTCTTCACCGCTGCTCTCCCGGAGAATCAAAAGATCGTATGCGGCGCGGAAACGGGGATGTTCTATCAGTCGATCGGCGCGCTTGCCTTGTCGGCGAGGTAGGCGGAACTGTAATTCCCAGATCTCTCTGATAGGAGTAGAGAAGCGACGAGGAATGGCGGTTTGACGAATCTGGTTGCCAATTACATGGTTGGCAGCCTCATGCATCGCCGGAACGGTATGCATACC
>JAGPUU010000362.1 GCA_018067325.1 Amphritea sp. | reverse complement strand
ATCCGATACCGGGGTAAAGCCGATGCTGCCGGCGTCGCGGTATAGCGCAATACTGTGCTCCCTCGCTAACGCGTCTACCAGCTCTATCGCCTGATCGTAGAGACGATTAAAGTCTCGCTCGACTTTACTCTTCTTGCGCTGGTATGAAGGACTTTCAAAGGCGGCAGGCAGTTCGGTGAGGAGCCCTTCTATCAGATGCTTAATATCCCGCCTGAAAGCCCAGCCTTTGCCTGCTGGCAACTGAATCACCAGGGGGGTTCGGCTCTCTTCAAGGTTATTCAGATAACACCAGTCGCTGGTTTTCTTCAGCTCTTTCTTAGCGATGCTACGGATACTGTCGATGGCAAATGAAAACCGGCCGGTATGGGGGTTACCCATAACAAACATGTTGTAACCGGGCCTTTTCATACCGATACCAAACTCCATCGCCTCTACCGCACGCTCCTGGCCGAAGAAACCGGTGTAGGGCTCGAGAGTTTCAGTGGTTTTGAAGGGCAGCAGCTCAGTGTTGCAGTGACGGTACAGCTGATCGGGGGACAGGCGGGTCTCTTTTTCCATGACGGATCGTTCCTGCGGCTGGCGAGTAGAACCTGAGAATGCGTTCTGGCAAAACCCTGCAGAACACATTATTCAGCTTCTTCTTTTATAACCCGATGGGAAACTCCACGCAAGGAAGGATTTGAGTGGTTACTATTTGGTCAATAGCTGATGCCTAAGCTCTTGAATTAGCTCAGAAGTATCGGGGCGGATTCCGCGCCATATCGAAAAAGACTCTGCGGCCTGTTCCACCAGCATGCCAAGGCCATCCATCGCTCTTTCAGCGCCATGATCAGCAGCCCACTGGTTAAACACCGTGGTTTCAGCGCCATACATCATGTCGTAACACCAGGCGCCTTCACGTAACAGATCGTCGGGCAGGGGAGGGACTTCGCCCTGCAAGCTGGCCGCCGTCCCGTTTATGACCAGATCAAATTGCTGGCCTGCTAACTGATCAAAACTACAAGCTTCAATCTCACCAAAATCACTAAAGAGCTCAACCAACGCTTCAGCCCGGGCCAGGGTTCGGTTAGCGATAACCAAGCGCGCCGGCTGGTGCGCTAGAATAGGTTCTAATACACCGCGAACCGCGCCACCAGCACCCAGAATCAACAACTCTTTGCCGCGTATTTCACCCCCATTATTCAGAGTGATATCCGCCACCAATCCCAAACCGTCAGTATTGTCACCGCATAACAGGCCGGCATCGTTTCTGTAGAGCGTATTGACGGCTCCTGCCAACCTTGCCCGATCAGAGTGTGATTCAGCTTTTTTCCAGGCTTCTTCCTTGAACGGGACAGTGATATTCAGACCTTTACCCGCTCCAGAGAGAAAGTTATCCACAGCCTCAGCAAAGCCATCTTCAGGCACCAGGATAGCGCTGTAGCTCAGCTCCTGATTAGTCTGTTGAGCAAACGCCGTATGAATCAACGGCGACTTAGAATGCTTTATCGGGTTACCAAATACAGCGTAATGATCACTCACCTCAAACCTCCAGCCAGTTTTGTGGTTTAAGGTAGAAATCATAAAGCTCGGCTTCTTTAGAGCCTGGCTCCGGTTTCCAGTCATAACCCCAGCGAACTTCCGGAGGCAGCGACATCAGAATAGACTCTGTGCGCCCACCAGATTGCAGGCCAAACAATGTTCCGCGATCGAACACCAGATTAAACTCGACATAGCGGCCACGACGATTCAGTTGGAAGTCGCGCTCGACCTCGCCGTATTCAATATCTTTGCGTTTTTCAACAATCGGGCAATAAGCCGGAGCAAAAGCATCACCGATAGAGCGCATCAGGGCAAAGCAGTGATCAAAGTCCGGCTCATTAAGATCATCAAAGAACAGGCCGCCGACGCCGCGGGGCTCATCACGATGCTTAAGGTAGAAGTATTCATCACACCAGGCTTTATAACGGCTATAAACATCATCACCGAAAGGATCACAGGCATCTTTAGCTGCCTGGTGCCACGCCCGACAGTCATCTTTGTTGCCATAGTAGGGAGTCAGGTCAAAACCACCACCAAACCACCAGACTGGATCTTCTCCCTCTTTTTCAGCGATGAAGAAGCGAACATTGGCATGGGAAGTAGGCACATAAGGGTTATGCGGATGTATCACCAGTGACACACCCATCGCCTGAAACGTTCGACCGGCTAACTCAGGGCGATGAGCCGTCGCCGATGCGGGAAGTTTATCGCCAAATACATGGGAGAAGTTCACCCCCCCTTTTTCGATCACAGCACCGTTAGCTAAGACGCGGGTACGACCTCCGCCTCCCCCTTCACGCAGCCAGCTGTCTTCGATAAATCGAGCGTCTCCCTCTACCGCCTCCAGCTGTGCACAAACACTGTCTTGTAGGTTTAGCAGATACTCTTTTACCGCATTAATATCCGGTGCTGTCATTTTTATCACCTTTAGATCTCGATGTGATTAGTCATCACTAACTGTACTAACTTTAACTTCTTACCGGTTTATGACTGTCTAGACGATAAATTTTGGTCGGTCGACTTAGCTTACCGAGCTCACCAGGCACGATAACATCCACTTTATCCTTGAAGTGAATACTTACTTTCATCTTGTCTCTTGCTGGGTGCTTATCTGAGAAATTCGCCGATGTGGATATAATCATAGAGCCGAAGGCATCACAGAGACTTTTCACTTGATAGTGATCACTCACTCTCACAGCAACAGAGCTGTGATTTCCTTTAACCCAGGCGGGAATCAGGTTGCCCGGATCAGGCAAAATCCAGGTAACCGGACCGGGCCATGTCGCCTTGATTCTTACTTGATCTTCAGGCGCAATATTATCCAGTAATGGCTGGACCTGCTGTATCGAGGACGCCACCAAAATCAGGCCTTTATGCAGAGGCCGGCGCTTTATTTTAAGCAGCCGATGAACCGCGGTTTCATTGAAAGGGTCGCAACCGAGACCCCAAACCGCTTCAGTAGGATAGGCGATAACACCCCCAAGGTGCATCGCCCTGGCTGCCTGACGAATATGCCACCAGCCCATAGCGATCAGATTTCGCCGTTCGCCAGTTTTTCCTGCAGCGCGTTATCTTTTGCGATAACGGCATCCGTGTTTGCCTGACGCTCTACTTTAATACGCTCTGCCAGCTCTGGATCTTGTACTGCAACGATCTGCGCTGCCAGGTAAGCCGCGTTTTTCGCGCCCGCTTTACCAATAGCAACGGTAGCAACCGGAATTCCACCCGGCATCTGAACAGTAGAAAGCAGTGCATCAAGACCATCCAGAGAAGATTCGATTGGCACGCCAATAACAGGTTTAGTGGTATTTGCAGCAACCGCACCCGCCAGGTGCGCAGCCATGCCTGCAGCACAGATAAAAGCAATAGCGCCACGCTGATCTGCATCTTTTACGTAATCGTGCGTCTGAACCGGCGTACGGTGAGCAGAGCTAACTTTCATTTCGAAAGGAACATTAAGCCCACGCAGAATTTCAGCAGAAGCTTTCATAATCGGCAGGTCTGAGTCGGAACCCATCAAAATAGCAACAAATGGTTTAGTCATGATTTTCTTCAAAATTTGTAAAGTTAGTCGGGAAAACGTGGAAATTACTCTAAAACTGTACAACTTTCAACCACGAAAAAAGGCGGGTTTATACATCTCATCGACAGATTCAGATCAACCGCTGATAACCATCCGGTGTATTTTCGATATAGCCAGATAACTCCATTCCCACCAGCTGTGGCAATAAAGCAGAGGCCCCCTGGCCGGTCACTCCGATTAACTGTTCCAGCGTCATTAGCTGGTAACCTATCTGCTCCAGCAGTTCAGCCTCATCGTCAGATAGTTTTATCGATTCAGTCTCAACCTGGCGTTCATCATAACAGTAACTCCCTAACAAGCTGGCTAAAGGCTCTATAATCTGAGCACTGGTTTCAACCAGAATCGCGCCTTCCCTGATCAGATCATGGCAGCCATGACTCTGGGGATTATTTAGCGCGCCTGGCAGGGCAAACACTTCACGTCCCTGTTCAAGCGCTAACCTGGCCGTTATTAATGAGCCACTTCGCTTTGCCGCTTCGATCACCAGGACGCCGGCACTCAACCCACTGATAATACGATTACGCCGGGGGAAGTTGTAAGGCAACGGAGACATTGTTAAGGGGTATTCAGAAACCAGTGCTCCACCTTGTTCGATAATAGCTTCAGCCAAGTGTTTATGCTGCCGTGGGTAGATTTTTAGCAGCCCGGAACCTAGCACGGCAACGGTAGGCCTTGAAAGCTCCACAGCCGCCCCGTGAGCTGCACCATCAACACCCCTGGCCAAGCCACTCGTTATGGTCATTCCAGCCGCCGTAAGCGCACTGGCGAAGGACTTACTCAGCTCAACGCCGTTCCGACTGGCCGAACGACTGCCCACCACCGCTAATTGGGGCAGATGCAGTACGCCAGGGTCGCCACTGACATAGAGTAGCAAAGGAGGGTCAGGGATCTCTTTTAACAGGGGAGGGTAATCGGGACAGTCGTAACTGAGTAAAGAGTGTTGCGGTTGTTGCAGCCAGCCCTCAATCATTTTGAGGTATTCACTGTCAGGCCATCCTCCCTGCTGATAAGCAAGAATGTGTCGGACAGTTTCTGGGCGAAGCTTAAGCGCCTTAAGAGAATCACTGCTCAGCTTAAGCAACTCAACCGGTACACATTGAGTTCGCTGCAGTAATTTAAACATAAGCCCGGGGCCAATCCCGGGCAGTTCAGACAGGGCAATCCATTCCCTGAGGTGGTGAAGCATGGACACTCCCTGTCCTATGGACTTACATTAGCTGGGGCTAGCTTGGGTTGCGCACCTCATCATCGATGGCAATAACATTAGTGGCATTAAGAATCAGTGCGTAACTAACTTTTTCATAAGCTTTAAAGATCATCATCATGCCTGATTCTTCAGCCGGTAGAACAATCAACTCTTGGGTCACTGGATCTTTCAGTTTCTCACCGGCTCTGAAGATAGTCAGAACATCGCCTGCCTCAAGCCCTTCACGGGCACCCTGATTGATCG
>JAGPUU010000329.1 GCA_018067325.1 Amphritea sp. | reverse complement strand
CCATTTAAAGTGGTACGCGAGCTGGGTTTAGAACGTCGTGAGACAGTTCGGTCCCTATCTGCCGTGGGCGTTAGATATTTGAGAAGAGCTGCTCCTAGTACGAGAGGACCGGAGTGGACGAACCGCTGGTGTTCGGGTTGTCATGCCAATGGCATTGCCCGGTAGCTACGTTCGGACAGGATAACCGCTGAAAGCATCTAAGCGGGAAGCCCCCTTCAAGATGAGATCTCACTGGGGCCTTGAGCCCCCTGAAGAGCCGTTCAAGACCAGGACGTTGATAGGCTGGGTGTGTAAGCGTTGTGAGGCGTTGAGCTAACCAGTACTAATTGCTCGTGAGGCTTGACCATATAACGCCAAAAGCGTTTGGTCATTGATTAATAGATACATTATTACTTGAAAAAGTAACGCTGAATAAAACAGCGCACGGATATGAGCTTGTACAGGCTCTATCTCGATGAAACAAATAGTTACAGGATTCTAATGACGCTTGAACATGCAAATGTTCAATCGTTAGAGCAACCAGTTTTGCTTGGCGACCATAGCGAGATGGAACCACCCGATCCCTTACCGAACTCGGAAGTGAAACGTCTTAGCGCCAATGGTAGTGTAGGGTTTCCTTATGCGAGAGTAGGTCATCGCCAAGCTTCAAATAAGAGACAGCCCCGATCATTAGTTTGGTCGGGGCTTTTTCGTGTCTGGGATTTAAGGGCTGAGACGTGGCTAGACCGCCACTACGCGGCAGGCGAGTACGGCGCTGCGCACCTATCGTGGCTAGAACAAGCGTACGAGCAAAAGCCTTCTTTATTAGGTATAGGAAGGTTAGTGAGTTAAATGCTTTGTAAGAAAGTTGTTGCATGGGATTGGTGAAAGCCAATAATTCTGAGCTACGAGCTACGAGCTACGAGCTACGAGCTACGAGCTACGAGCTACGAGCTACGAGCTACGAGCTACGAGCTACGAGCTACGCTCTCTTCTATAGCCACTGCTTTTTAACCCTATTTAATAGATAATGATCTTGTCTGTCTGAGTACTTTAAACAGTTTTTCCGGAGTGTAGTTATTTATGTCTGACACAACAATTTATAGTTTAATTATAGTGAATCTGTTTGTTGTGACAGGGCTTTCTATTTTTATCTGGCGTCTGCTTAGTAAACAGAAAGCTAAGCGTGTTGAAGCAGAGCGTAAACTTCAGGAGATAGCCGCAGAGGTTAGAGAGCATCGACTCTATCTGATAGAAAGCTTGCAAGTGATTGCGAAGTCAGTCATCAACGGTGAAATTCCGCTGGTTGAGGCCTCTATACGATGTAAAGTTCTGTTAGATAATCTAGACCCTCTTCTCGCGCAGAACGAAGGTTTAGTGGTGTTTAATGAAGTATTTGAACAGAGTAACCATATACCACGGATGGAAGCCTGGAAGAAGTTGAAGGGGCCGCAGAAGCTTAAGTATATGGGCCTTATCGAGACTCTTGAGGCACAATATAAAAGTCAAATTCATAGCGCTGCTAAGAACTTGTTAGCGCAGGATTTGAGCCGGTATCATTGAGGTTTTGATGGAGTTTATAGCGGTATTTTTAGTCAGTTTGTTAGTGCTTTTCATATTAGTGGCAGGGCTTATGTTTGGCAGGCCTCCTGTCTATCGTCCTGAACGTGAATATGTACTGGCTTTGTTACAAGGTATTGAAACTCGAGCAACTAAAGAACCTGTCTGGAACCTTTTTATTCACACTCCGATATCCCATGACGATGAACTTGAAGCGTATAGACTACGTTGTTATCAGTTTGATCAGGGGGAGATGAAGCATGTGATAGCCAGACAAGGGATCAATGGTTACTTATATGATACTGAAGGGCGTTCGTATATTCGTGAAGTGGCTAAGGATCTGGATAACTTTATCCGTAATGCTCCGCTTTCAGTCGACTTTTAATCATCCAGATATTGATGATGCTCGATTAGGCGTTGCAGTCGCCATAAGATATCCCAGGTGTTTCTACTATTCCCTGTTTTAACCGCATCATTGAGTTCTGAGCTGCAACTTTCAAGTTCTGGTAATTCGAAGAGGCCGGCCAGCCCAATCAGTTGATGGCTATGGTTTCGGATACCTATCTCGTCGTTCTGATTGAATGCCTCTTTCAGGCTCTTCATTTGTGCTGTGAGTTCATTATGAAGGTCCTCTTTACTCAACTGATAGCGAGCAAGATTGGTACCCTCTTGAGGGTTCTTAGGTTTTATTAAGGATTTGCTATCAGCATTGCTTGGTTTATTTGATAACAGTTTAAGTAATTTAATAAGTCTGTTGTCGTTAATCGGTTTATATTCGATCCGGGTAATGCCTGCCTGACGTAAAGCATGTTCTTCGCTTGATATTACATCGGCAGTTAACGCGATAATAGGGATATGTGGGTGCGTTTTACGCACCTCTTTAGTTGCCCTGATACCGTCCATTTCCGGCATGTGTACGTCCATAATTACGATATCTGGTTTAATGGAATTAATACGCTCTATCGCTTGAATACCGTTACGCGCTTCAAACACAGTGGCGCCGGCCGCCTCTACAATCTTTCTTAGTAAAAGGCGATTGAAATCATTATCTTCGGCAATAAGAACTATTGTTTCTGGAGAAAGGAGGTGCAGGTCACCTCCTTTTTCCTGAGGGTTGTTATCTTGTGAGTGGTGAAGCCATTTTTGCAGCAAAGCCCGCTGTAATGGTTTGTTACTTATTGTTAGCTGATTATTCTTTTTCAGGTAGTCAAACTCTTCCATGTTGCTGATTAACGCGGGTGTCAAAAGTAGAATTTTTCCTTTGAAAGATGAGAGGAACTCGGTCATCTTAAGTTTTTGTTGATTGGCTATATCTACGTTTGCGCTCAGCCCAAAGATTAACGTTGCCCCGTGACTTTGTGCTTTCGATATGGCTTTTTCTAGTGACTGTAGGGTTGCGCATTCGGTAACGTCAGTGACAGAAGGCTTTACCATACTGTTGATCGAAGCAAGGCTCTCAGGATGCCGGTCAAATATGATTAGCTCCTTACTATGTTCCGCCTCCTGGTGGCTTTCAATTAGCTTCGCCTGAGTTTTGACGACAAAGCTACAACTTATATCAGTCCCTATATTTGGCTGGCTGTTCAGCTGTACTTCGCCCTGCATCAGCTCGACAAGTTTTTTTACAATGACCAGCCCAAGACCGCTGCCGCCGAAGCGTCGGGTAATAGATGAGTCCGCCTGTGAGAAGGCATTGAACAAGTGCTGTCTGTGTTCTTCTGAAATACCGATGCCTGTGTCCCTGACGCTAAGCATTAGTTTTTTCTGGCTTGGAGTTTTTTTAATAACTTTTAGATTTACCAGAATATGACCAGTATCAGTAAATTTAATAGCATTACTGATCAGGTTAATAGCGATCTGGCGCAGTCTGGTTGGGTCGCCCAAAACATCATTACAGGCATGTGGATCCGCTTTGTATACTATTTCTAAGCCTTTCGCTGCTGCACTATGTGACTGCATTTCCAGTGCTTCAAATATAACCTGTTCAGGGTTGAACTGAATGCGCTCGAGTTTAATTGCATCTGACTGAAGCTTGGCAAAATCCAGGATGTCATCGATGATTGATAGCAGCATTGTGGATGTTTGATTTATGATACGGCAGTGTTCTTGTTGCTCAATAGTCAGGCTTGTTTGCCTGAGTATGTTAGTAAAACCAAGAACAGATGTCAGGGGGGTTCGAAGTTCATGACTCATACGCGCAAGAAATTCATCTTTAGCCATGTTTGCCTGATCTGCACGCTGTCGGGCTTTCTGTAAAGCTATATTCTGGTCTTCCAGGTGGTGCATTGTTTTGCGTAGTCGGTCTGTTGCTTTATGAACTTGGCTTTCAAGTATCTGATTAGAGCTCTGTACTTGTTCGCCAAGAAGGTTTACACCTTTTTCTAGGGAGCCTAGTTCAGCGGACGACTGTACTTTTACCCGGGCATCGAGATGCCCCTCCTCAAGTCTTTTGACTGCGGATGTGAGCGAAATTATCGGTTTAGTTAGTGTTTCAGCGAACCTTGCAGCAATGATAAAGGTGATTGCTAAGCCACCTAGCAGTATCAGCAGGCTATTACTGATAATTTGATTTTCCCTGCTATGCATTGGCTTTGTTGACATAGCCACAACAACCCAGCCAAGTAACTCTTGTTCAATTTTTGTCTGGTTTTCGGGTGAGTCGCTGACAACTATTCCCTGGGTAACGACAGGCGTAGTAAAGAGCCATACTTTGTCGCTTACCTGTCGATAAGGTTGCTGTTTCAGGTCGAGATTTAGTTCGAAGTCACCAGAGCGGTACAAAACTCGTTCCTGTTGATTAATAAAAATCACATCTGCAACATCAGCTTCCTGAGTTGGTCCCTGGCTTAGTGCGGATAACTGATGTGTCAGACCTGAGATCAGACCGAATTCAGATGCTTGCGCAATCAGGCGTGACATAGTCTCGCCTCTCTCAATAAGCGCCTCCTGGTTATCATATATTCGGGTGGTTACAAAGTAGCCGGCGAGAATCAGAGTCATTACAACCAGCGGTATCAGGGTGATCAGCAGTATTTGTTGACGAATTCCATAGTGTCTTTTTTTATTATATTTCACTGGTTTTCATCCTCCTGAATCTGCCGTTGGAGGTTTTCAGCTGTACTGATTGAAATACCTAATTGTCTGGCTACTTTGGGGTTAGTAACGATTTTAAAATAGGGGCTGTATGTGGGAGGAGGTGTAGCCCCTCCTTCAATCAGGTGTAGCTGTTCAGCGGTATAACGCCCGATATCTTCCGGCGTGGTAATACAGGCGGCCACAGCGCCTGCTTTAACATAGTTATGAGAGAACGCAAGCAATGGTACTTTGCTGCGCAGGGACATATATAAAAGCCATTTGGCTGTTGTTTTATTAAAAGTGCTGGGATCAGGAATGACCAAAAACAGATCAGAATCATCCATAATGGGTTGGATGCGTTGTATCGGATTGTCACTTAAAGCGAGGGTTTGATAGTTGAGGCTGAAGCCCATATCTTCTGCTGATTTTTTCAATTCAGGTAACATTTTTTCTGAATTGGGCCCGAGAGTGAAACCAAGTTTTTTAAGGTTTGGTTTAATCAGCGAGGCAAGCCGTAACTGTCGCTGCATCGGCTGGTCGAGAAAAACTGCGGTAGTTGAAATGTGTTTCTCTGCGATTCGGTTAGAGTATTTCTCTGATAACCGTTGAAACTGGAGACGGGGAATAAAAGTACTGAGAATAGTGCTGTTTTTCCTGCCGTATTGCATCGCAAACTCAGTTGCTTTGCTGCCGACGCTGATGATTATCTTATAGGAAGACAGGTGCTGTTCAGAGTTTTTGGTCAGATGGCTTGGATAAGATGTATCGATGTGAATTGCGGGGCCTTGACTGATAATTGTGGATGCAACACTTTCATATGTAGGACTGTCACCGCTGAGTAACAGTAGTGACTCCGCTGCTTTAAGATTAGTGCAGACGAGCAAAAGCCCTACCAGTATGCATATTGCAAGCCGGTAGGCGGAGGCTTTTATAACTACTTCCAGTGTAGCTGTCTGCATATTCCGTTTGCTCGTAAATTAAAAACTCAGCTGTGCTTGTACATAGGTACGTTGTTCAAACATATTTTCAGCATAAAACTCAGAATAGGGATTATCCAGTAAGTTCTGCACAATCAGCGAGATACTGAGCCTATTTTGGGGTGATATTTGGAAATTTTGAGAAATTTTCAGATCTGTACGGTGGTAAGGGGCATTGGGCGGACTTGAGTCTTTAACAGCTTCCTGCCAACGAACCGAACTCAGGTAGTAATGACTCAGACTTAATTGCAGGCGATTGGGCAGAGTAATACTGGCTAACGCTGAGGCTGTATGCATTGGATTGCGGGTTTCAAGCCTGTTAATAACGTCAGTCAGGCTTCCGTTATTATTACCGTCATTTCTGAAACCATTACTGTCGATATAGCCATAGTTGATAACGATGAGAGGCTTCAAATTACCTTCAGTCTGGTATTTATACTGGAACTCAACTCCCTGATTACTCCATTCCGCACGATTCATATAGCTACGGTAGAGATGATCGGGATCGAGCGGTGCTGAGGCGAGCATGGCCGCGTCTTGCAATTGATAGCTGGTTGTTATCCCGTCCTCAATTTTTTCATAAAAGATACGGGTATCCAATTGCGAGTGCAGTTCAGGCCAGTTGATCATTAAACCGATGTCGACAGAGTCTAATTTTTCCGGTGAAAGCTGATCATTAGCGATGAAGTCATAATCATAAATATCGCCGAAAAACCCAGTGTAGGGCGCTGGAATATAAATAATACTTTGAAAATTGGCTTCAAGTAGCGATGGCATTCTGTAAGCTCGGCTTACAGATGTTCTTATAGTGCTTTGATCAGACAGTTGATAGTTGGCTGCAATACGGGGGGATACACGCGTGCCAATGTTGCTGGCATGCTCTAGCATCGCACCTGTATTGAGTATCCAGTCGGTAAATCCAGAATATTCCCAGTTAGTAAAAAGGCGTGTACTTTCCTCTTTTACCCATTCTGTTGTATCCAGTAGCTGTCTGTTTTTTGCGCTGGCAGCCCGGTATGCAACTCCTGTTATTATTTGGGAATTATATTCAGGCTGCTGCTTCAGGGTTATCTCAAGGTCATGCTGTTCAATATTGCCAGTTTCTGAGGTGATAAAAAACGGTGCATTAGTGTTAAGAAATTCCTGAGCGACACTGACAGGCTGACCTATCAAAGGAGCAGCTTCTTCTGCCGTTAATAATTGTGCGCTAAGGTTATTTACTGAGTGGGCATAGGTCACTTTGAGTTCATCTGAGCCACTGAGTAAATGTGACCAGCTAAGTTGTTGGTGGTTGGTTTCAAATTCACGGCGATCGAAGCCCCAGCCTGGTTTTGGTGCTACATCACCTACTGAACTATAGCCTTCGGAGTAACCAAGATCGATTGTGAATGTATCGAGCAGTGTGGGAGACATTGTCGTTTCGAAACTAAAGTAACGTTTGAGGTAAGGGTCCTGCACATTATAAGGGAAAGAGTATCCCTCATTACCTAAGAGTCCGGCAGCAACCCGATAATGGCCATGAGAAGTTTCTTGGCTATGTTGAGCCTGAATGTTACGCGTATTGAATTCACCCCGGGTATAACGGATAAAACTGGACTGATCACTTAGCGGTGTGTGAGTAATTATATTGATTGCGCCGAGAAACGCATTTGACCCCTGAGTTACCGTATTGGTACCTCTTACCACTTCGATCCGTTCAATATCAGCCACCGTTATAGGCAGAGTTTCCCAGCTGACGGCAGAAAATAACGGAAGGTATACTGACCGCCCATTGATCATTACTTCCATCCGAGGCGGGAATTTATCGCTCATACCATGATAGGCCGCTGCAGAATTGTTGGTGGCAATATGGTAAGACTGCATACCTGGAACTAGGCGCAGGAGTTCCGAAATGGTTAGGGCGCTGGATGCTTCAATTATGCGGCGGTCAATAATTGTTATTGAGGCGGGTGCTTTGTTCAGTGTTTGAGATAAGCGTGTAGCAGAAAATGTAACGGGAAGGTCGTTGAGATAATCCAGTTCGGATAATTCGCTCTGTCCGGCACTTTGTGCAGAGCAGGCAAAGAAAATAGTGGTTGTTACAACGCTGCGAAGAGCGAGGGGAAAACTAATAAATGACATGGTTGTGGTTCATTCCTGACATTAGGCTTGCTCAGATCCGTGTACCAACCCAAATAACAAAAGTACCCATCAAAACTGCTTCGATAATAAAACCGTTATGTTCGATTATCCATTGCATACTCATGACCTACAGCATGTTTATCTTTTCCTGATAAACATATGACCAGATATAATCAGTGGGAATTACAAAGGTATGAATATACCGTATTTAGATATATTGGTCGATTCGATACTGGACAAGTTAATAACTTAAATGTAAACGCCTGTTTAATTAAAACCATGTTCTTCCATATCAGTAGAGGCGCGTGGTTTAAATTATTTCTTTATCATTTTCAGGATCACAAATTTCTTATTGCTTGCGACAGTCGAACAGTTACCGAAAAGTCGTTTTAGTTTTATGTGGTAGCCAAGGTGACGGTTACCTATTACCCAAAGCTCTCCCCCTTTTTTTAGTGCGGCAAAAGATTCTTTAAACATCTGTACGGCGATAAAATCGCCAATCGCGTTTTGTTGGTGAAAAGGGGGGTTGTTCAGAATGAGATCACAGCTGTCAGCGGCGATACCTTTCAGACAGTCTGTCACTGTAAAGTTTGCCTGCCTGTGGGGAAATGCTGTTGTAAAGTTTGCTTTAGCGGAAGCAACAGCCATATAAGATTCATCAATAAAGCTTACGCTCGCATTGGGGTTTACTGACGCTGTCATCAGTCCAACAATGCCGTTGCCGCAGCCTAGATCTATGATTTGCTGATAACGATCACTAACCGGAAGGTTTTCGATCAGAAAACGTGTACCAATATCCAGCTTCTCCCTTGAGAATACGTTGGCATGGTTCAGAATTTCGTAGTGAGTATTTTCCAGCGTATAGGACCTGGGATAACTATTTTCAGGAATGATCAGAGCAGGATTTAAGTGGCTGAAAATTAAACGTGCCTTTTTGCGAGCGAGTGATGTTGTTGTGGTGCCAATTATGGACTCAAACATTTGCAGTGTTGAACTATGAATCCCTTTCACCATCCCGGCCGCAATAACCCGTGTATATTTATCTATATAAGGCCGGATCCTGTGCAGCTGATCTTCCAGCTGAGCCAAACTTTTGGTGACTTTAAGTATTACAAGGTTATAGGGTTGATCAATTTCGCCGTATTCTTTCAAAGAATTTCTGAGTGCAACGGTACTCTTCTCGATGCTGTTTCTTTTCAGATTTTCCAGTATTCCTTGAAATGAGATAAATGAATCGCTGATGACGACGGGTTTTGTTTCTGACAGGGCACAGGTCAGCGCTCCGAAATTATCATTCAAAATGAGAACCCTGCTTTCCGTTGTGATGAGTTGCTCTTCCATCAGAAAATTAAGCAGGTACTCGTCAGCGGCGTCCCAGGCGCGTAAGGTTTCTTTTGATCTGAGAGGAAAGCGTGATAGTTCAAATTCTCCCTGAGGAGCAGCAAAGGTTTCCATCGAAGTCCTGTGATATTAAGCGTCGAGAATTGAATAAACAGCTGGGTGAAAGTATTAAGTAAAAAGAGCTAATTGCGAGTGGCTAGAAAAACACCAGCCCCCATCATAATTGCGCCGGCGCTCTGGTTTAGTCGCTTTATCGCTTGTTTTGATCGGAGTTTAGCACTTGCCCAATGGGCACAAAAAGCAATTAACATCAGCCCAAGCATTAGAGCAAACAAAGTTAGAGTGGCTGCCAGGGCAATGTCTCTGCTGTCCAGGACAGTCAGGTCCATGAACGTTGGCAAAAAGGCCATATAAAAGAGGATGACTTTCGGGTTCGATGCTGAGATGAGAAATCCCTGAACAAACTCAAGGGAGGAACGCTTATTTACCAGAGGAACGGAGGTCTTTAGATCAGGTTTGCTGGTGAATAACTTGAAGCCCAACCAGATAAGGTAAGCGGCACCTAGCCAGCGGATTAGAGTGAAGAGTCCTCCCCAGTGCTCTGCAATGGCCGCTAATCCTAAGCATGCAAGTGTCAGGTAGACTATATCACTGATAGTCATCCCCAGAGCCAGCATAATACAACGGTTAGGGCCCTCGATCATCGATTTTGCCAGGACTGCAAACACCCCCGGTCCCGGAGTTATCCCGAAAATAAAGCTAGCGATAAAAAAGGTGAGGGCGCTTTCAAGGGACATGATCGGATCCGTCTAATAATTATGGGGATTGTACTCTCTGATACTTGAGGGGGCTATCCTGTACGCATGAATTAACTGGCACTACTGGATTTTTCTGAAGCAGTGGGGGTGATGCTAACGTCTTTGAAAACACAGTTTTTGCCTGCAGATTTTGCTTGGTAAAGTGCCAGATCTACCCGCTGGATAATGCTGTTAATTGATTCGCCTGGTTTGAGTTGAGCAACGCCAAAACTGCCGGTGATGGTATCAGGTATAGTTGGGTTAAAATTCTGCGTTTCTAACGCCCGGCGTAGTTTTTCAGCGCTTTGAAAGGCTTGGCACAGGTTGGATTCCGGCAGAATAATGAGAAACTCCTCTCCCCCCCAGCGGCCATAAACATCGCTCTGACGGCAATTCTCTTCGAGTATGAGTGCAACGGTTTTGAGTACTATATCGCCTTCAAAATGGCCAAAACGGTCATTTATGAGTTTGAAATCATCCAGATCAAAAAAAATCAATGATATCGGTCGGTCATACCTTGTTGCAATTGCGTTACTTTCGGTCAGAGCTTCGATCACGGCGCGTCTGTTATTAAGTCCCGTTAGTTGATCTTGTCGAGCTAGCTCTTTTAGCTGTGCATTGTGGACCTGTATCAGCCGATATCTGTACGCTAAGAAAGTAAGTAGCAGGATTACGCCCAGCAATATCTGCCACATCAAGGTGTAATCAGTTTTATGCACAAAGGTAATCTTCACCCAGCGGTCACTGATCGTGTCACGCTCTTTCTGGCTAATGGATGCGATCGCTTTATCGAGGATACTTAGGAGGGGAGTGTCATGGTATTTTTGATTAACGGCGATACTGAGATCCCAGTTATCTCGAACCTGATCGATTATCTTAATATTTGTGAGATGGGTTCGGCTAATCGTAGAGCTGATGCTGTTGGGGGTGTCTAGAAGGGCGATTACCTTGTTCTCTTTGAGATGTCTTAAGCCTTCATCGACAGAGTCCACGCCAATAATTGTAGTATCCGGATAGCGGCTTTTAATTATTTCGATGAAAGCAGAGCCCGCGACAATAGCGATAGGTTGTTTAAGTAGCTCATTTAGCGAAATGTCGTCAGGAGTCTTTGAATTGATAGCGAAGACTGCGGGTATGCTAATAAACGCATCGGAAAATCCCATAAAATGGGCTCTGTCCGGTGTTTGCATCGCCCCGGGAATGATGTCACATTCAGCTGTTTTTATAGCGTTGACGGTCTCGGCCCAAGTAGAGTGGGTGAGTACTTTTAACTGAAGCCCTGCGCGTTGGCCAATAAGACTCATGTAATCTGGAAAAAAACCTTCATATTTGCCATTTTCAAGTTTGCTGTATGGTTCCCAATGAGGGTCTCCGCAGAGGGTGAATTCCGGGTGTGTTGCCAGGAACTGGTGCTCGCTAATCGACAGTGATAATTGGCTTTCTGCTTTGGGATGATAGATAAAGTTGCCGATTTTGTAATCAGGATCAATAAAGTTAAACAGAAGATAAAGCTGAGATATCACTTCCAGCTTTTCTTGACTAAGGGAGCCGAAGTTTTCCTTCTTATCAAATGCTAATCTGGCTAACTGTTCGCCTTCAAATATGAGCGCCTCTTTAGAGCGGTTCTGACTGTTATAGTCTGAAATAATCAGCTCTGCGGTTTCTTCTATGTGATCGAAGGCATATAACCAGCCCATTATTGTTGCGTTGCGAAACGACTCGACTAGGGCCGGATTTTGTTGAAGTAGTGATTTAGAAGTAAATAGCAGATCGGAATACATGTGAAAACCGAAGTCTTTCGGGTGGATGATGTTGTACTCTTCTCCCAGTTGCTCCATTTGAAATGGCTCGTTGGATATATAGGAGGCCATTGCATCGGTCTCTCCCCGAATAAGGGAGTTAATATCAAAGCTATGTTCCTGCCGAGTGAAGTCGCTGGGGCTGACACCCGACTGACGCAGCATAGCAAGCAGTTCGACTTGCTTCTCTGCATCAGGGGTCATCATAATACGCTTGTTTAAAAGGTCAGCAGGTGTCTTTATGCCTGATTTCTTAGTGGTCAACAGCATTAATGGGGAGTTCTGGTAGGCTGATAACAGGGCGACGATATCAGCGCCTTTTATCCGTTGAGATAGAATCGTCGAACGGCCTACAGCAAAGTCTCTAGTGCCATTGAGGACAAGTTCGACAGGATCTTCGTTGCTTTCGAATTCGTGAATTGAGAGTTCAATGCCTGCGTCCCGATAAAACCCTTTATGCTTTGCCATATAGTAACCGGCAAACTGGAACTGATGCTTCCAAATCAGTTGCAGGCTGGCAGGGGTCAGGGCTTCTGCACTTTGGCTGACCGATGAAATGACAACGCAAAGTATAACCAGTAAATATTTAATCATGCGGTTCTGCATAAATCAGTATCCGGAGTCCATTGGATATAAAAGCACACTATGTCTGCTTAGGAAGAGGCTTGTTCGCAACTTCCCTAATCCCCCACTGACACTGCAATGAAACAACAGGGAGGGTGATATAAATACTTTAGTTGATAAAAGTGAGATGTAATGGCCCATAATCACCAATATGGGCTGAATGTCAGTTCAGCATAGCCTCTTAACAATAGCTTTTTAATTTAATCATCTAACTTTCATTAAACAGTTGTTTATATAGGGGGGGTGAAACTTCTTTGGTTGCATAGAAACTGGCTGCATTGTTAACCCTTATTATGCGAAAATAACGCCCTTAATTTTACTGATTATTTTGGAACGAAATAAATGTTTAAAATGATGTTTAGAGTGCTGGCTTTGATGCTTCTGGCCGGTTCAGCCTTTGCAGCACCGACTTTTGTGTTTACCGCTATTCCAGATCAGGATGAAACTCGACTGAAACAGCGATTTCAGAAAGTAGCGGACTATTTGCAGCAGGAGCTGCAGACAGAGGTTCGTTTTATTCCTGTTAAATCATATGCTGCCACTATTACTGCGTTTAGGAATAATCAGGTCCAACTTGCTTGGTTTGGTGGGCTTTCCGGCGTTAAGGCCCGTGAGCTGGTGCCGGATTCCCGTGCGGTCGCACAGGGTGTCGAAGACCCTGAATTTAAATCATATTTTATAGCGCATCAGAGCACCGGGTTGAATGCCGCTGATCACCTTCCACAATCTATTCGTGGGCTGACATTTACATTTGGGTCTAAAGGGTCAACTTCTGGACGCTTGATGCCCGAATATCATCTGCGTGAGCAGTTCGGTCAAACCCCTGATGAGCTGTTTAACAGGGTTGGCTTTAGTGGTAATCACTCGCGGACAATTGCTTTGGTGGAGTCCGGTGCTTATCAGCTGGGCGCACTGAACTATAAAGTATGGGATGCCGCAGTAGAGGCGGGTAAAGTCGATACTGCCAAGGTGAAAGTGATTTGGGAAACGCCGACCTATCCTGATTATCAGTGGACTCTTCGGGGCGATCTTGATGCCGTATATGGCAAAGGTTTTACCGCCCGTGTTGAGCAGGCTTTATTGAAGATGAATGATCCGGAGCTGTTGAGTAGTTTCCCACGACAGGGTTTTATCCCCGCGTCTAACTCAGACTTCGAACCAGTTCGTAAGGTGGCTAAACAGATAGGCCTACTGGACTAATGTCGAGCCTGGCTATTCAGAATGCTTATCTGGCATATGGAAACCACCGGGTCTTAGGGCCTGTCAGTCTGGATGTCCGGGCAGGTGAACACCTGATTTTGCTGGGTAAAAGCGGTTGTGGTAAATCCACGCTGTTGAATCATCTCTACACTGAGAACAGAAAGGATTGTGCGTTAATTCCTCAGGACCTCGGTTTGGTAGATAATCTGAGTGTTTATCACAATGTCTACATGGGGCGCTTGCAACGTTATAGTGCCTTGCGGAATTTTATGAATTTTGTTTTCCCTGCGGACGCGCGGGTAGCGGAGGTTACTCCGTTGCTTGAGCAGTTAGGTTTAGATGAAAAATGTTTCTCTACAGTAGCTGAATTATCCGGTGGGCAGCAGCAGCGGGTCGCTGTCGCTCGGGCGTTGTATCAGGCGGCACCCGTTTTACTGGCTGATGAGCCCGTTTCTGCGCTAGATGGCCCGGAAGCTGACAGGGTTATGGCGCTGTTGGGGCAATATTTTGCAACGGCGGTTATCAGTTTGCATGATGTGGATCGGGCGTTGCGGTATGGTCAGCGGATTATTGCGATCCAAAATGGTGAACTGGTTCTGGATGAGCCTGCGCATCGCCTCACTGTCTCATCGCTAGATGAGTTTTACTGAGGCGATGCTTTCCTCCCTATATCGTTGGTCTGGCGGCGTTAAAACTAGCATAGGGTTTGTGCTGGTGGCGATCTGCTGCCTTTTTATTGCGGATCTGGAAGTTTCCAGTATTGATCCCTGGGCTGAGATGTGGCGTCTGGCAGAAGGTTTATTTCATCCCAGTCTGATGCAATCGAGTCTAGTGCTTGAAGCCTTGTTGTCTACTCTGGCGTTTGCATTTGCCGGAGTGGCTTTGGCAGTAGTCGGTGGTTTCTTACTGGCGCTGATGTTTCACAATGCGTTTGTTCGTGGTTTCTGTGCACTAGTACGTTCTATACATGAGCTGTTTTGGGCGCTGATTTTTTTGCAGTTTTTTGGTCTTCACCCGTTGACCGGTTTGTTGGCGATTGCCATTCCTTATAGCGGTATTTTTGCACGTATGTATGCTGAAATATTGGCTCAAGTACCAAAGCTGCCGGCACAGGCGCTACCTCCTGAAGCGGGTTATCTCAATACGCTTATTTACACCCGTTTGCCTCTCGCCTGGCCTCATTTGGTTAGTTACACCTCATATCGTTTAGAGTGTGGTATTCGCAGTAGCGCTATTCTTGGTTTTGTTGGGCTACCAACGTTGGGCTATTATCTGGAATCTTCATTTTCACAGGGCTATTACTCCGAAGTCGCCGCGCTGTTAATGCTTTTTTACCTGCTGATAGCCACTAAGAAAATTTGGCTGAGGCGATGGACTTTACCTGTACTTTTCCTAGGATCTCCCTTTTTCCTAGGGGATGGCATGCCTATTGTCTGGGGAAATGCCTGGCGCTTTATCTCTGAGGATATTATTCCGGCTCCGCTTCGTAATAGTGAAGCAGGAGGGCAATGGGAAAGCTTATCTGAACTATCCCAATGGGCTTCAGATATTATGTTAGATCAGGCTTTGCCAGGGATCTGGAATACCTTAGTTTTGTCTCAGATAGCGTTGGTGGTAACCGGCTTGTGCGCGCTGCTTATGTTCCCATTGATTAGTCGACACTGTTATAGCTTGCCCGGTCGGATACCCGGTCATGTGCTGCTGGTGATTGCTCGTTCTACGCCGGAATATCTTTTGGCATACATATTGTTACAGTTGCTGGGCCCCTCAATGTTACCGGCAGTGATCGCTCTGGCAATCCACAATGGGGCTCTGATTGGCTATCTTTCAGGGCGACATAGTAATGAATTAGCGTTGCGATCAGATCTCCCCAACCGACGCTTAGATCGTTATTTTTATGAGCTATTACCTCGTATATACCCCTCTTTTCTCTCTTTTATGCTTTACCGCTGGGAAGTGATTATGCGGGAAACCGCAATTCTGGGGATCTTGGGTGTCCATACGCTTGGATTCTTTGTAGATAGTGCAATACAGGAAATCCGCTTTGATGTGGCGCTGTTACTGATTTTGACAGCCGCTTTGTTGAATATTGCTGTTGATATGTTCTCCAGACGTATTCAGCGCTATATTTAGCGGCCATTCATATTAGGGCTGAATAACAGTTAGTTTTGATGAGTAACGGCTGGCAGCTATAACTTCAGTCATACAACTGCTATAGCGCTAATTCCTTGAAAAATCAGCTCTATTATCTCTTTGTTAACCTCGTTTTGGGTAACCCCTCGTTTGATAAACCGACTAGTGTGGTGGTAAATTGCATGCCTATAATAAAATAAAACGTTTGTTTGATCGGCGAGTTTTCTGTCTTGAATGTAGTCTCGTACATATCGAAATAAACTTTAACCTATCTGTATTTGAGTCGTAGTACTTGTTTGCAGGCAGGTGTGGTTGATGTGTGAAGAGTTTTTATATTCCAGGCTTCTGAAATTCCCACGAACGCTATCGGAAATCTGCTATGAAATTAGTTCCGTTTGTTAAGTACACATCATGCGGTAATAACTTTGTTATTGTTGATGAAACGGAGCATACGTCGCTCACTGAATATGAAATGTCACGGTTTGCGTTTCAGGCGACTAATATCAGTTTTGGAGTGGGTTGCGATAATTTGCTGGTAATTCAGCGCTGTAGTAAAGAGGCGTTGCAAGCTATCGCTAAAGAACGTCCCTATTGGCGTTGGCCTCCAGAGGCAGAACAGGCTGATTATCTGTTTAGAATGTTCGAACCTGATGGCGAAGAAGCGCTTTGTTGCGGTAATGGTCTGATGTGCGTTGCCAGTTATCTGTTGCATCAGCATGGGGTGACCTCTGCGTCAATCATGACAGAGATTCCTTTGCCCGAACCTAAGGTTATTCAGATTGGTGCCGGTGAAGATAGCATGGGCGGTTGGGTTAACCTTGGACACCCTCGTAAAGCACCTGCTGAACTAGCACCTGCGGGTTTCTCTGACGCCTTTACTGAAACAATCGATTTATACTCTGATATCAAAATCAACTTTCGGGCTGGTGATCTGCGTGCTTTCAGCGATG
>JAGPUU010000319.1 GCA_018067325.1 Amphritea sp. | reverse complement strand
GCCCTATCTATATTGACGTAAAAAAGTAGTTGATACCGTCTTTTTTTTACTACCAACAGTTTTACTGTTCACTCTTTATCAATATTTTGAATAGGTTATCGGAACCCTCAGCCAGCTCTTTTAAACGGGTTTTTAGTAGTTTGCAAAAATCCAGCGCCAGCTGCGAAACGGGACGGGTTGCCGGGTAGATTAGATTGTAATTAAAGGGTATTGAGACAGAGAAGGGTTTGACTACAAGGCCCTGCTTTATAAAATTAATAGCAGTGACTGGGTCGACCAGTGAAACCCCTGAGCCTGAAAGTACATAACTACAGGCGATATGGGATACCTGGGTATCAAAAAGCATTTTCCGTTTTACCTCAGCGGTCTCGAAAGCGTCATCTACTTTGTAGCGATGCTCGGTTCCCAACGAAATAAAAACATCATCTTTAAGATCTTGCGGCTCGATGAGTTCTTTATGCTCAAGAGGGTGCCCGGGGGGCAGGATGCAGACCATTTCGCTGCGTGCCAGTGATTCTGTTTGTATGGATGGGTCTGTCACTGCAACGGCAGCAAAACCGATATCGAAATGTTGGGTAGAGATCCAGTCTGCGACCTGTTGAGAACTACGTACCTGTAGGGTCATCGAAACGCCCTGATTCATTTCCATAAACTCTCGGGAAACCTGTGGTAAAAATGCTTGAGCAAGGGCTGGCATACAAGCTATTCGCAGCGTTCCCCGATGAAATGTCCTCAATTCTTCAGCAGTACGCGCCAGTTTTTCTATGCCGACGAAGGATCGTTCTACCTCTTCAAACAGAATCAGCGCTTCCGGTGTAGGGACTAATCTTTTTTTCACCCGATCAAACAGCGGTACCTTTACCGAGTCTTCAAAATCACTTAATAGCCGACTCACTGCAGGCTGTGAAATGAAAAGTATTTCTGCTGCGCCTGTTGTGGTGCCGGCAATCATTACCGCGCGAAATGCCTCGACCTGTCTGAAACTTAACTGAGCCATAGATGATAGTCTCCTGAGTGATCTATAATATAACACCATGTTATCAAGTATGTAATATTCATGATTTGATATTATTTGCTCGATTTATGATCATGTAAATACCACATCAAGGGTGCTTCTCAGGAGGCACTAATTATGAGCTCCGACATAGAGATAATAATTATGGAGACATTTTTTAGATACACTTTGGCGATATTGATCAGTACGGTTGCAGGTATGCAGTTCGTACAGGTGATAACCCGCTATGTTTTCGAGACTCCTATTATGGGGCTTGAAGAGGTAGCCGTTATTCCTACCTTATGGCTTTATATTCTCGGTGCAGTGAATGCTTCCCGGGAAGACACTCAGATTCGCGCGAATGTGCTCGAAATTTTCCTTAAAACAGAACGGGCACGGCATATCTTGCTGGTCGTTTCTGAATCTATCAGTCTGATTATCTCCGGCTGGCTGACCTATTGGGCCTGGGATTACTTCCAATATGCGGTACGGGTATCGAAAGAGACTCCGACCCTTTATCTACCGACACTAATCTATGAATCTGCTCTGTTTATCGGTCTGTTGCTGATGACGCTTTATGTTCTGCTGCATCTGTCCAGACATGTTCGAGTCTTGCTGGCAGGCGGAGCTGAAGTCGATAAATTGATTGATCATGAACATCCACATACGGATGAGCTTGATGAGTTCCAGTTGCTGTCACCGAAGGAGGATCGTAACAATGGTTGAGATAGCACTGTTAGCGTTTGCCGTATTGGTTATTCTGTTGAGTCTTGGGGTGCCACTGCCATACTGTTTTGGCGCAGGTCTGATGGTGATGGCCCTGGTTGGCGAAGTCACTTTTAAAGGGATGATGTTGTGGGGCTTTAGTCAGCTGACTAACCCAATACTGCTAGCCATACCGCTGTTTGTTTTTGCCGGCACCATCATGAGTGTCAGTGGTATTGCGGCGAGCTTACTTAAGTTTGTTAATATTTTTGTTGGGCGAGTCAGAGGTGGTTTGGGCGTCGTTGCTTCTATTAGCTGCGCCATTATCGGGGCTATCTCAGGAAGTGGTTTGACGGGCATTGCGGCAATCGGTCCATTGCTGATTCCAGAGATGGAACGTAAAGGTTACCCCCGCGCTTATGCCACTGCATTGATTGCTAACTCCTCTATTCTGGGGCTGTTAATCCCGCCCAGCGTCACCATGATTGTCTATGGTTGGGTAACAGAAACATCTATTCTGGCAAGCTTTCTAGCGACCTTGGGTCCTGGCCTGCTGATCATGCTCAATTTTGCCATTGTTAACCTTGTGATGGCGCGTAAGTTTCCACTGGTGCTGGATGAGGAAGTCTCTTTCAGCGAGACCATGAAGCTGGCGGGAAACAATACGGTTCATGCTATTCCTGCGTTGCTGATGCCAGTCATTATTCTTGGCGGTATCTATGGCGGAATCATGACGCCGACAGAAGCCGCTGCGGTCGCTGTTATCTATGCTCTACCTGTGGGCTTCATGATCTACAGGGGACTCACCTGGAAAAAGTTTCTTGAAGCCGGTA
>JAGPUU010000482.1 GCA_018067325.1 Amphritea sp. | reverse complement strand
ATTACCTCGGGCCGCAGTACTGATACGGGCGAAGGTGGTGATGATACGCTGACATTGGGTAACGGTGAGAAGCTGGCTATCGGTGGCTTCGGCGGAGATACCATTATCGCAGGCAACGGTGAAAGCCTGGTGCTGGGTGATAATGGTGAGATGCTATTCAGCAACGATATCCTACAGACCATTAATACACAGGATACATCTGCCGCGACAGGAGGTGTTGATAAGATCACCCTGGGTAACGGTGAGCATATTGCGATGGGTGGTACCCACGGCGATACGATCATCTCAGGTACTGGTGATGCGATCCTGATCGGTGATAACGGCACAGCAACCTTTGCGGCTGACGGTAAGCGGGTTCAAGTAATCAGCGAGCTAAGTAGCTTGGGCGGAGATGACATAATTTCTGCTGTCGGTGGTAACAACCTAGTGTTAGGCGGTGTCGGTGGCGATGATGTAACGACGGGTGCTGGTGCGGATCGGATCTTTGGTGATAATGGCCAACTTGATTACCTGGATGGCATTCTTAATCGTATAGCTACCACTGATATCTCAGAAGCGACCGGCGGTATCGATGCTATTGAAGCGGGTGACGGCGATAATATGGTATTCGGTGGTACTCATGGTGATGAGATTGATTCCGGTATCGGTAACAGCATACTCATGGGTGATAACGGCTTTGTGCAACTTAACAATAGCGGAGATCAGCGGGTTCAGGTTGTCAGTGAACTAAGCACATTGGGTGGTGATGATGATATTAATGCCCGTGGCGGTAATAACCTGGCATTCGGTAGTGTCGGCAATGACCGCATAGAAACAGGCGGAGGTGATGATGTTATCTTTGGTGATAACGGTATTGCAGAGTATGTTAACGGATTGGCTGATAGGTATTTCACTACGGATACCACTGATGCAACCTCCGGAAATGACGAGCTAGTCGGAGGAGCTGGCAGTGACTTGATCTTCGGTGGCCTTGGCGATGAGCTGGTGTATGCTGGTGCTGGTGATGATCGTGTTGTCGGTGATCTGGGTGAAGCTAATTACAATAGTAATGATAGCGATCCTACGACCCTTGACCGGGTCTTTACTAAGAACTCGGAGATCGGTGGCAAAGACGAGATTCACGGAGGCACTAATGATGATGTCGTTATCGGTGGAGGCAACGAAGATAAGCTCTACGGTGACAGTGGCAATGACTTTATTTCCGGTGATGGTGGTGAAGTTATTTACTTCAATGGTCAACTGGTCAGTGTTGAAGCGACAGAGTTGTTTATAGGAGGTGCCGATCTTCTGGATGGTGGTGCTGATAACGATATTATGTTCGGTGGCTTTGGTGGCGACCTGTTCTTTGGTAGCTTGTCGGAAGATACGATGGTCGGTGAGTATGCTAAAGCACTTATTACTGGTGCAGGTAATAATACTTGGGTAGATCGTCTGGGTAGTGGTTCACTCGACTTAGTCGGCTCGACTTTGTTTAGCCAGTACAGTGAGAAGAAAAATGGCACTGGTTTCGCTCCACTTGCGATAATGACTCCAGCTACGTACGCTAATAACGGTGGAAATTTCGAGGCAGGAAGCAACTCGAAGGCTCCGACTCATCATCGAGCCAGTAGTCTGGGTAATCCTTCTGCAAGGACAGGCGATATTCTCATTAACCAGCCAGGGACTAATCCTGCTAATGATGATGAGAAGCGGGTTGAAGAGACCTGCTACGATGAATCAGGTATGAACATCGAGTGTGTCGGTGAAGAGCCAGTTGATGCAGAAGCGATTGGTACAGAAGGGCAGCCTGTCACTGAACCAGAAATACAGACTGGGGATCAACCGCTTGAAACTGAAGCAGTTGACGGGCAACCTGAAGAGACTGGCGATGAAGCGGAACCACCTGTTCCTGCCGACGATAGTGACGTTATAGGAACCGCTGCTGCTATTACAGCGCTGGCGGGTTGGAAGTTAGCTAGCGGTAATCGCAGTACGGGTAGTAAACTGGCAGCGAAAGGCTTCAGCGAACTACGTCATCAGCAACGCCGAGTGAAGCGTTGGGATGAAGCAACTCAGCGCTTTATCGAAACTGAAGAGCTTAAATCTGTTACCGGTAAAGACTGGCAGCAGGCACTTAAAAATACGACAAAACACTAACACTAAGGAACTGAAATGGCTGATAAAGAAAAAAAGGTACAAGGTCCAACTATTCGTTGGGATGACACTAAAATGTCAAGTACCTACGCTAATGTGTGCAACGTATCTAGCACCCGAGAGGAGATCACACTGTTGTTTGGTCTTAATCAGGCTTGGAATGCACAGCAGAAGCAACTGACTATCGAGCTGTCTGATCGAATCATCTTAAACCCTTATGCGGCGAAGCGAATGGCAAACCTGCTGAATAATGTTTTGTCTCAGTACGAAGAGCGTTTCGGTGAGATTGGTCAGGGAAATCCTGAAGCAGAAGAAGCTGCGAAGGCTGAAAGCCACTAACTTCTAGCTTTATAGGTTATGCCCGGTTTATCCGGGCATAATTGTTTCTACAACTTTATAAAAAGCCGGTTCCATGCAGCTAGATTCCGAATCAAATAACGACCAGTTACGCCAGGCCTGGGTACAGTTCAGCGGTGCAGAAAGCTATAACGATTATTGTCAGTATTGGCTAGAGCTAATGTGTACTCGTATTGGTGGTGTCACTATGGCTGCGCTGGTATTGGAAAGCGGTGACGCTGGTTTTTTGCCAACGGCGGTTTGGCCTGAAAAAAGTCAGCCTGATGATGAGTTTACTGCCCTGATTGAAGAGGGTATTGAGGAAGCGGCCGGATTAGTACATACCCTGGTTTCAGGGAGTTACGGCGTAGCCTTTCCTATCCGCCTCGATGATAAGTTAGTGGGTGTTGTTGTTCTCTCTCTGAAAGTACCTCAAATTGTTCTGCCTGAAGTGATGGAACAGATTCAGTGGGGAAGTGCTTGGATTGAGTTGTTAGTAAGGCGACAGCAGGGCAAAGAGCAAGGAGAA
>JAGPUU010000308.1 GCA_018067325.1 Amphritea sp. | reverse complement strand
GTCGCACTGAAATAGGCGTATGTAAGTAAAGTAATTGTTAGATAAGGATTTTCTCAAGAATCCGATTTTTTATATTAAGTTCGTATTGGAAACCCGAACCTGATGGGCTCAAGATCGTCGCCCTCTAGACGGAAAACAAGCTTCACTTGCTAGAGCATCGAACAAATTCGACTGCGAGTATCCGGAAAAAGCAAGGGGGAAGGAGAGGGAGCCAGGGAGTTAGAGTCTGTAAGCAGGGTAAGCTTTTCTTGTGGCTGAGCACAAAAAAAACCGCATACAAGCGGTTTGGTGTTGTTGATTTTTCTAGCCACTAGCAAGCGATGAAGTCGCGTTCTAGCTAGCTGAACTTGTTCAGCGGTCGGCTCTTAAGCTGTTACCCATATGACTTCAGCATCTTTTTCACTGGTGGAAACCAGGGCGTGGCCCATTTCACAATCGTAGTAGGCGCTGTCGCCGGCGTTTAGTTCTATAGGTTCATAGAATTCGCTGTAGAACATGATACTGCCGGACAGAATATAGAGGAACTCTTCGCCATCATGACGAACCCAGTCTTCATATTCGTCCCAAGAGTGGGTACGCACGATGGTTTTGAACGGGATCATCTTCTTACTGGTGAGTTGCGTGGCCAGTAGTTCATGCTCGTAGGTGGGTGTCGGATGGGGCTTGCCTTCACCGTTGCGGGTAATATCGCGGCGTCCACCACTGCCTGGTGCTTTCTTGGTGGGTTGGCTGAATAGTTGGGGAATATCGATTCCCAGGCCTTTTACCAGCTTATTCACGGCAGTGAAGGTAGGTGAAATCTGTTCGTTTTCGATCTTGGATAGCGTCGAGCGGGCCAATCCGGTCCGTTTACTGGCTTCTTCTAATGTCAGATTTTGGCTGAGGCGAATTTCACGTACCCGCTTACCCAGCTCAAGCGGCTCTACCGTTGCTTCAGCGTTGTCCTGAGAGACCTTGAAGAACTGCTGCTCGTCTTGTAGGAATGAAGGTTTATCTGACATTGGGATGCTCCATGGAATCTTTACTCTGCTCAAGTCCTGGCAATCGTTCTGATGCGCGTATTCTGACAGTTACATAATAACTGTGATTATACCGGTTAGTTATACATCAAGTCGCACATTCTGAAATGCTCAGTAACGACGCTTTAATTTCAAATACAGTTAGATTGGGCTGGCTTGGAGGGTCGGTCAGCTGAAGTCGCTATGACTCATAAATGCTCAAAAGGCTTTTCTATCAACAAATTACCTGCTCTCTGTTTCCGATAATAGTACACAACCCCCGGTCCGTTTGAAAGAATCCTAAAGTAGGAGATAAACATCTCTAAAAGAAAATATGTTTCCTATAGGAAACTTTTTGTTGATTTTGGAAAACAGCGCTGCTAATCTGAAATTCAGTTGCTGGTTAATTGATCAACTTTTGAGTTGTTAAAGTTGTCTACATAAGAGTGGTTGAAGTCCTGTTTACTCTCTATACCTAATATATAGAGTCCCGGATAACACCGAAGACTGATAATAATAAAAGCGGATTACCGCTACGGAGAAGCTGACGTGCCACTAAGTATTTTTGATCTATTTAAGGTAGGCATCGGGCCTTCCAGCTCTCATACTGTTGGGCCCATTGTTGCGGCTAACCGTTTTCTGGATGAGCTTCGTGAACGTAGTGATCTGTCTAAAGTAACGAAAGTTAAAGTCGGCTTGTATGGCTCCCTGGCGATGACCGGTAAAGGTCATGCCACTGATGTAGCAGTGATGATCGGTCTGATGGGTGAAAAACCTGACCTGGTTGATCCTGATATGGTTCCAGGTTACATCGAGCAGATTGAAAAAAGCGGCCAGCTTAACCTTGCTGGTGAGAAACTGATAGCGTTTCGTCCAGAAGAACATCTTCCTTTTAACTTTGGCGAGTCTCTGCCAAAGCATCCTAATGGCATGCGTTTTCAGGCATTTGATGATGCCGGTATCGTGCTGCATGACAATATATTCTATTCCGTTGGCGGTGGTTTTGTTCTGAGTGATGTCGAAGCGGATAAAAAGTCCGGCTCTGCACCTGCCTTTAAACTGCCTTATCATTTCGATAACGGTGCCGAACTGCTGGCGTTGTGTGAAAAACACAATATGACGATTGCCGAGTTGGTGCATAAAAATGAACATACCTGGCATACCGAAGAAGAGCTAAACGAGCGTCTGCGCAGTCTTTGGCAAGTGATGGATGGTTGCATTAAACGTGGTTGTAGCGAAGTTGGCGAACTGCCTGGTGGCCTGCATATTAAGCGTCGTGCCCATGAGCTCTATGAAGAACTGCGTAGTAGTCCTGAGGCATCATTTAAAGATCAGCTGACAGTGATGGACTGGATTAACCTGTTTGCCATCGCGGTGAATGAAGAAAATGCGGCCGGTGGCCGGGTTGTGACTGCACCAACAAATGGAGCAGCCGGCGTCATCCCAGCCGTTCTGGCGTACTACGACCGCTTTGTTCATGGTTCAAATGAGCAGGGGATATTTGATTTTCTTGCGACCTCTGCTGCGATAGGGATGTTATATAAAAAGAATGCTTCAATCTCTGCGGCTGAAGTAGGCTGTCAGGGAGAGATCGGTGTTGCTTGTTCTATGGCTGCCGGAGCACTGTGCGCCGTCATGGGCGGAACCGTACAGCAGGTAGAAAATGCCGCTGAAATTGGCATGGAGCATAACCTGGGACTAACCTGCGACCCTATCGGTGGTCTGGTTCAGGTTCCTTGTATTGAACGAAATACTATGGGGGCCGTTAAAGCTATTAACGCTGCCCGTCTGGCCATGCGTGGCGATGGTCAGCATCACGTATCACTGGATTCTGTGATCGAAACCATGCGTCAGACCGGTGTTGATATGCAGGACAAGTATAAAGAAACCTCTCAGGGCGGATTGGCGGTTAACGTCGTCGCTTGCTGATTATTCCGAATTACTGCTTACGAGCGGTTGATTACGAACTTAACAAGAGAATAAAAAACCATGAGTCAATCTGAATTGTACCGCGGCGACGCGACATGCGAAGCATTCTTCACCCAGGATCTGGCAGCACGTGATGCTGATCTGATGGCAGCCGTAAACGAAGAGTTTGAACGTCAGGAAATGGGCATCGAACTTATCGCTTCTGAGAACATCGTATCCAAGGCTGTAATGGAAGCTCAGGGCACTGTTCTGACGAATAAGTACGCTGAAGGTTATCCGGGTCGTCGTTATTATGGCGGCTGTGAGTATGCTGATAAGGCTGAAGGCCTGGCAATTGAGCGTGCTAAGCAACTGTTTGACTGTGAATTTGTTAACGTTCAGCCGCACTCGGGTGCGCAGGCAAATGGCGCGGTTATGCTTGCATTGCTGCAGCCTGGCGATACGATTTTGGGTATGTCTCTGGATGCCGGTGGCCACCTGACTCACGGTGCACGTCCTGCACTGTCCGGTAAGTGGTTCAACGCTGTGCAATACGGTGTATCTAAAGAAGATAACCGTATCGATTACGATGCTGTTGAAGCGCTGGCGGTTGAGTGTCAGCCTAAAATGATCATTGCGGGCGGCTCTGCTATCCCACGTGAGATAGATTTTGCCCGTTTCCGCGAGATTGCCGATAAAGTTGGTGCTTACCTGTTTGTCGATATGGCACATATTGCTGGATTAGTTGCAGCCGGTGTTCACCCAAGTCCTCTGCCATATGCTGACGTTGTTACGACCACGACTCATAAGACTCTGCGTGGCCCACGTGGTGGCATGATCTTGTCCAATAATCTTGATATCGGTAAGAAAATTAACTCGGCTGTTTTCCCTGGGCTACAGGGAGGACCGTTGATGCATGTTATCGCGGCTAAGGCTGTTGCTTTTGGTGAAGCGCTGCGTCCTGAGTTCAAAACCTACATAGAGCAGGTTGTTGAGAACGCTAAGGTATTGGCCAGCGTTATGATTGAACGCGGCTGTAATATTGTTACGGGTGGAACTGATACTCACCTGATGTTGGTTGATCTACGGCCTAAGGGCCTGAAGGGCAATGTCGTTGATGAGGCGCTGGAACGTGCCGGTATTACTTGTAACAAGAACGGTATTCCGTTTGATCCTGAAAAACCGATGGTGACTTCCGGTATTCGTCTGGGAACACCTGCTGGTACCAGCCGTGGTTTCGGTACTGAAGAGTTTCGCTTGATTGGTAATCTGATTAGTGATGTTCTGGATGGTCTGGTGGCTAATCCGGAAGACAACTCTGAAGTTGAAGCTAAAGTTCGTGCTCAGGTAGAAACCCTGTGCAAGCGCTTTCCTCTGTATAAATAAGCATTTTATAAGAACTAAACCTGTTGCGGTGTTCAGTGTTACGGCCTGAATACCGACGATAACTTTTTATAGGACACACAATTATGAGCATTCCATCTAACTACCGTTTCGCTCCAAGCCACGAATGGATTTTGGATAACGGTGACGGTACCGTCACTATGGGTATTTCCGAGCACGCACAAGAACTGCTGGGAGATGTGGTCTTTGTTGAACTGCCTGAAGTAGGGCGTGAAGTGGATGCCGGTGAAGAGTTTTCTCTGGTTGAGTCTGTCA
This sequence comes from Amphritea sp., assembly GCA_018067325.1. Classification (GTDB taxonomy): domain Bacteria; phylum Pseudomonadota; class Gammaproteobacteria; order Pseudomonadales; family Balneatricaceae; genus Amphritea. The sequence continues at coordinate 3,480 of JAGPUU010000308.1, read as the reverse complement.
AAGCAGCTTCCGATATTTATTCACCGGTAGGTGGCGAAATTATTGCGATTAATGAAACCTTGGAAGATGAGCCAGAAATGGTTAACAGCGAGCCTTTCGATGGCGGCTGGATAGTTAAAATCAAGCTGGCAGATGCTGCTGAACTTGATAAGTTGCTGGACGCTGAAGCGTACGCAGCTACGATTGCAGAAGAGGCTTGATCTATGTTGATCCGGTACTGAATTTTCAGGTCCGGGTCACTGTCCCCAGGTCAGGTCGTTTTTAGCAAACGCGGGGTGGTTGTGCAGAACCGCCCCGCATCTTAGAAATAATGTTCAGTCGCTTCTATGGCTACTGAAAGTTTAAGCAGGTTATTGTTATGGCTACTGTTACTCGTACACTGAGTGATCTAGAACAGACTACGGATTTTACCCGTCGTCATATCGGTCCCGATACAGAGCAGACACAGGCGATGTTGTCTGATCTGGGTGTAAACTCAATTGAAGAGCTGATTACTCAGACTGTTCCTGACTCCATTCGGCTGGATGATGCATTGGCGATGGATGACTCGCTCACCGAAGCGGATGCACTGGCTTACCTTCGATCTCTAGCTGATCAGAACAAGGTAAACCGAACTTATATCGGCATGGGCTATAACAATACCCTGGTACCTAACGTTATATTGCGTAACGTTATGGAAAATCCAGCTTGGTACACCGCGTATACACCGTACCAGCCAGAAATCGCACAGGGTCGCCTTGAAGCGTTGCTGAACTATCAGCAAGTTGTAATGGATCTGACCGGTATGGATTTGGCAAATGCCTCCATGCTGGATGAAGCCACTGCGGCAGCAGAAGCGATGACGCTGTGTAAGCGTTCTAATCGTAAGAAGAGCGATATCTATTTTGTTGCGGATGATGTTCACCCGCAAACCATTGATGTGATTAAAACCCGCGCTGAATACTTTGGCTTTGAAGTGGTTGTAGGCAACCCTCAAACCGATCTTGATAATGTTGATGCCTTTGGTGTTCAGCTTCAGTATCCAAGCACTTATGGTGATATTAGTGATATCAAGTCGCTGATCGAGAAAGCTAAAGGTCAGAAGGCGATGGTTTCTGTTGCTGCAGATCCGTTAGCGCTGGTACTACTGAAATCACCGGGTGAATTGGGCGCGGATGTGGTACTGGGTTCATCGCAACGCTTTGGTGTTCCGATGGGCTTTGGTGGTCCACACGCTGCATTCTTCGCTGCCAGTGAAAAGCTTAAGCGTTCTGTGCCTGGCCGTATCATTGGTGTATCAATCGATACCAATGGTAAGCCGGCGCTGCGGATGGCGATGCAGACCCGTGAGCAGCATATCCGTCGTGAGAAAGCGACCTCTAACATCTGTACCTCTCAGGCACTGCTAGCTAATATGGCGTCTTTCTACTGTGTTTATCACGGTGCTGAAGGGCTAAAAACTATTGCTGAACGTGTGCATCGTCTGACGGCTATTCTTGCCAACGGTCTCAAAGCTAAAGGTATTGCGGTAAATGATACTTACTTTGATACTCTGACACTGGCGCTGCCTGAGTCAGCATCAGAAGTTTATCAACGCGGACTAGATGCAGGTTGTAACCTACGTCCGACTGCTTCAGATAAATTGGGTATAACGCTGGATGAAACTACGCGTCCTGCTGATATCGCTGACCTGTTTGATATTGTCCTTGGCGAAGGTCATGGTCTGTCTGTGGTCGATCTGGATGCCAAGATCGTTGCGGGTGAAGCGACCGGTATCTCAGCGGATATGCGTCGTGAAGATGCTATTCTGACCCACCCAACTTTCAATCGTTATCATAGTGAAACTGATATGTTGCGCTATATGAAGCGGTTGGAGAATAAGGATTACTCTTTAGTACACGGCATGATTCCGCTGGGTTCCTGTACGATGAAGCTGAATGCGACCGCCGAGATGATTCCAGTAACCTGGCCTGAGTTCTCCAGCATTCACCCGTTTGCACCTGCCGATCAGGTTAAGGGTTATCATAAAATGCTCAGCCTGCTGGAAGAGCAGTTGGTTGAAATTACCGGTTACGACAAAGTTTCCCTACAGCCAAACTCCGGTGCATCCGGTGAATATGCGGGTCTGCTAGCGATTCGTAAGTATCAGGAGTCTATTGGTGAAGGGCATCGTAATGTCTGCCTGATTCCGTCCTCTGCTCATGGTACTAACCCTGCTTCAGCTTCGATGATGGATATGAAAATCATCGTCACCAAGTGTGATGATAAAGGTAACGTTGATGTTGCTGATCTTCGTGCTCAGGCGGAACTACACAAAGATGATCTTTCCTGCCTGATGATCACTTACCCTTCTACACATGGTGTCTATGAAGAGGATATCGTTGAAATCTGCGATCTGATTCATAAGCATGGCGGTCAGGTGTATATGGATGGAGCCAACATGAATGCTCAGGTGGGTATTTCTAAACCTGGCCTGATTGGTTCTGATGTATCTCACCTTAACCTGCACAAAACCTTTGCTATTCCTCATGGTGGTGGTGGTCCGGGTATGGGCCCAATCGGTGTAAAGAGCCATCTGGCACCCTTCCTTGCAAGTCATAAGGTATGCCCGGTTGAAGGTTTGAATCCAGAAAATGGTGCGGTGGCTGCTACGCCTTATGGTTCTGCTTCAATACTGCCAATTACCTGGATGTACAACCTGATGTTGGGTAAATCTGGTCTTAAGAAGTCTACCCAGATGGCGATTCTGAATGCCAACTACTTGACTGAAAAACTGGCTGAGCACTATCCGGTTCTGTACCGCGGTCGTAATAACAAGGTTGCTCATGAGTGTATCGTTGATATTCGTCCGCTTAAGGAAGCGTCCGGTGTCACAGAGGAAGATATTGCTAAGCGTCTGATGGACTATGGTTTCCATGCGCCAACGATGTCGTTCCCAGTAGCCGGTACTTTGATGATTGAGCCGACAGAGTCTGAGTCTAAAGCTGAGATCGATCGTTTCGTTGCTGCGATGGCCCAAATCCGCCAGGAAGTAGAAAAAGTTCAGAGTGGTGAGTGGCCTGCAGATAACAATCCGCTGTGTCGTGCGCCGCACACCCAGGCTGATATTATGTCTGCGGATTGGGATCGTCCATATTCTCGTGAAGAAGCTGTATTTCCGAATACCTCTACCCGGGAGAACAAGTTCTGGCCGACCTCTAACCGTATAGATAATGTATACGGAGATAGGAACTTTATCTGCTCTTGCCCGGCAATCGAAACCTACATGGATAATTAAGAAGCACCGGAACTCTGGCAGGGCTTTATTGGTCTGCCGGAGTTCCCCTTATCGAAGTTGACGGTGGAAAGCCGGATAGGTTCTTTTGTGTGCTTCCTTTATCTAAGGTAGAGGGGTTGAGAGTCTATCTCGCTTTATAGCGAACCTGTAAAAGTAAGCTTTGAGCGGATTAGGAAACTGATCCGCTTTTTTTTATCTCTGTTTTCTCTTCTTCTGGTCTTAGC
>JAGPUU010000302.1 GCA_018067325.1 Amphritea sp. | reverse complement strand
CAGCCAACAAGCCGCGCAATACCGGGTCATCATCCACCAGGCAGAGCGTTCGTTTATAGCCTTCGTAACCGATGATGCGACGTTCTTGCAACAGCGGGGTTAACTCTTCGTTACTCACCCAGGGCAGCATCATCGAGACCTTGAAACAACTCCCCTGCCCCGGCTTACTCTCAACTTGCAGATCGCCTCCCATAATCTCGGTCAGCAGTTTAACAATGGTTAACCCCAGGCCTGTTCCCGGAAGATGGGCAGTGTCTCGGTTACGGATTCGTTCAAAGGGCGCAAAGATCCGCTGCATCTGATATTCATCGATACCTGGGCCGGTGTCCCGGATGGCAAACTCCGCCACCTGATTTCGATAATGAATGTCAAAATCCACCCGGCCACTCGGGGTATATTTGATCGCGTTAGAAAGTAGATTAATCAGAATCTGCCGCAAGCGCTTCTCATCGGTGACGATACGTTGCGGCAAAGGGTTGGCGATGTGACAGTTAAATTCAATGCCTTTCTGTAACGCCTGCATACGGAACATCTCTGCCAGCTGTTCGATTAACTCCGGCAGATTTACCTGATTACGATACAGATCTAAGCGCCCCGCTTCGATCTTAGAGATATCCAGCAAACCCTCGATCAAGTCCGTTAGATAAAGACCACTGCGGTGGATAATATCCAGCCCCCGCTGTTGATCTTCCTGTAACTCTGTACGTTCACGCAACAACTGTGCATAACCCAGTATCGATTGCAGCGGCGTACGCAATTCATGACTAATACCCGACAGATAGCGACTTTTAGCCGCATTAGCCCGCTCAGCCAACTCTTTTGCCTGCTGCAATTCAAGGTCGGTTTTCTCGTGGGCATCGATCTCTCGAGTCAGCTTCATGGTCTGCCGGTTGGATTCCTGCTGAGCCACTACCCGACTTTCGTGAGTCAGCAAAAACAGCCAGGTCACTACCCCAGAGGCGATAAACAGGGTGAAAAACAGTGTCCAGATCGTTTGTAACACCAGCGCTGTTTCCTCGGGGGTTTCCGGTGCTAATTGACGGAATATCACCGCCAGTAAGGCACCCAACACCAGATTCACCACCAGCAACAAGGCCACGAATTTTCCCAAACGGGAACTGACCAGTTTCACCGCCCGCCGGGGTAGCAGCAGATGAAGCATCTCCATTACCTGCCGGGAAAGCCGCGCCTTAGGTTTGCAGTTATCCAGACAGCGCACATCCAGCGAACAACAGAGGGAGCAGATCGGCAGATCATAGGCGGGACAATAGCTCATATCCTCGTGCTCAAAATCATTCTCACAGATACCACAGGTAACGATACTGACACTGCCGGTGTGGCCGGCAACCGGTACCAGACGGATATACCGGTTCAGATCTTCGTTAGTACGGGCAATATAGTAACGCCCACCGGTCAGCCAGGCGATCAGCGGCACACAAACAAAACAGCTCGTCAGGCTAACAAAATGACAAAGATTGCGGGCTTCTTCGCCAAACAGGCCCAGATAACTCAACATTCCCAGTGTCGTAGAGATCACCATCGACCCCATACCGACGGGGTTGATGTCATACAGATGGCCCCGCTTAAACTCGATGCCTGGCGGACTCAACCCCAGCGGCTTATTGATCAACAGGTCCGCCGACAATGACGCCAGCCAACTGATCGCAATAATCGCGAAGATGCCCAGAATCGCTTCCAATGCCTGATAGATGCCCAGTTCCATCAGTATCAGGGCGATGGTCACATTAAACACCAGCCAGACCACCCGCCCCGGGTGGCTGTGGGTCAGTCGGGAAAAGAAGTTCGACCAGGCGATAGATCCAGCATAGGCGTTGGTGACATTGATCTTCATCTGACAGACCACCACCATCAATGCCGCCAACAACAGTGCGATCTCGGGTGAACCGGTCATCAGCTGAAACACCCGCTGATACATATAGGTGGGATCTGATGCTTCCTGAACACTCATTCCCTGGGTGATTGCCAGATAGGCGAGAAAGGAACCCAAGAGCATTTTTATCATCCCGGTAAACACCCAACCAGGGCCGGCCATAATCAGCCAGAACCACCACTGACGCTTATTCTCTTCGGTTTTCTCGGGCATAAACCGCAGATAATCCACCTGCTCGCCTATCTGCGCAAACAGCGCAAAGAACACCGATACCGCGGCGCCAAACATAATGATGTCAAACTCACCGCTGGCGGTTGCAGCCATACCCGGACTAAATTCAGTCCAGCCCTGCAAACTATCAAATTCGTACCAGAGCACCACCACTATGGCCGCCAGTTGCAACGCCACCCAGAGATTATGTGTCCCCACCTGGAACCGACTAATCGCCGTTATACCGTGGGTAACGATGGGGATAACCGCCACGGCACAAAGCAGATAACCCACCGCCAGTGGAATACCAAACAACGCTTTCAGTGCAGAGGCCAAAATCGCCGCCTCAATGGCAAAGAAGATAAAGGTAAACGAGGCGTAAATGAGAGACGTCAGCGTAGAACCCAAGTAACCAAACCCCGCGCCCCGGGTCAGCAGATCGATATCCAACCCGTGTTTGGCAGAATAGTAAGCGATAGGAAACCCGGTGATAAACAGCACCAGACAGACCGCCAGCATCGCAATCACAGTATTCGTAAAGCCATAACTCAGGGTGACTGCTGCTGCCAACCCCTCAAGTGCCAGAAATGAAGCCGCCCCCAGCGCGGTTTTACCCACCCGGGAGATACTCATATGACGCCCTTTACGCGCGGTGAAACGAAGCGCGTAATCCTCCAGCGTCTGATCAGCAACCCACTTATTATAATGGCGTCGCACTTTAAGGATTTTCTGGAAAGCTGGCATACACTCCTGACATCTAATCGCACAAACTCAGTGCGAAAGCCCTCCTGTAGTGCGCGCCCACGCACCACAAAAGAGCCTATATGACTGTTTTTCCGTAAACCGGGCTTTATAAGGGTTTAGATTGCAGGGTTTGTGCCAGACGGGGGAAAGCTGAGACGTAGCTCGTTGTTCGTGGCTCGACGCGACTGCGTCGCTTGCTCGAAAAAGCGAAAAGAGCTGACCCAGGGCGGGGCTAAGACGTAGTTCGTTGTTCGTGGCTCGACGCGACTGTGGCGCTTGCTAGAGAAAGCGTAAATAGCGGCCCCAGAACGGGGCAAGCAAGAAACTCATTTTGTGGACACATTAGTCTACTTCTAACGAGTCTTTTATTATTGAAGAATGACTTAAGGCTTTTTGCATTTTCTCAGCGGGCAAGGGCCTATCAAAATAAAAACCTTGGCCAAACTCACATCCAAGTTTTTTAGTCATATTAAGCTGTTCAATATTTTCAATACCCTCGGCGATACAGCTCAATTCCAGCTCATGTGCCAAATATAGAATGCCGTTCACTATGCGCCTATGCTTTTGTGAATCTGTGCATTTCATTACAAAGGACTTATCAATTTTAATCTTATCAATTGTAAAGTCAGTCAGGTGTTTAAGCGATGAAAAGCCCGTGCCGAAATCATCCAGATGAATATTAATGCCCTCTTTTTTCAACTGTTCAATCACATTAACCGCATGTTGTGTATCTCGTATTAACGCGGTTTCAGTAATCTCGACAGCTAACTCTCCGCGATTGAAACCATATTGATGCGTCATCTTTTTTGCAAAGGTTAGCAGATGATTGTCATAGAACTGAATGGTTGAGACATTTATCGATAGACATTTACCAGCAATTTCAGGGGTATTTTTTCTCCACTCACTCCATTGCTTACAGGCTGTTTCGAAAACCCAGATTCCCAGTGCATGCATGAGATTACTACTTTCAGCAATTGGAATGAAATCACCAGGCAGAAGCAGCCCCCTCTTTGGATGGTTCCAGCGAATAAGGGCCTCACAGCCAACAACATGGCCCGATTGAAGCTCAACGATCGGCTGATAGTAAAGGATAAACTGATTATCTTGTAAGGCAGTTCTCAGCTCTTGTTCTACTTGAACATCCTCAACCAAATGTCTTCGCATATCCTGATCAAACACTACAAAGCAGTTCTTACCTGAAAGTTTAGCTTGATACATCGCTATGTCGGCATCACGAATAATCTGATCTGAGTTTGTGTATTCATCATTACTCAGGGCGATACCAATACTCGCTCCACTCTTCAACTCCTGCTTGGCAATATAAAAAGGGGAATTTAGCTCATTAATAATTCTCTCAGCGACTCTGGAAAAATATGACACATCTCTGCTTTCCAACAGCATTACAAACTCATCACCGCCTAATCGAGCCAAAATATCCGCACTGCGTAAACAGCCCTTCAGTCTCTCAGAGACCTCTCTTAGT
>JAGPUU010000291.1 GCA_018067325.1 Amphritea sp. | reverse complement strand
TTTCCTGATCGACAACTTAACCGCGATCTGTATTTCTGGCTGGCAGCAATGGCAGGGGCCCGGGTTCCGGCGGAAGTCCATCAGAGTCGGAACTGGATTGTCGATAATCAGCAGCGAACCTTGCACACCCTGAGACAGTTTCAGGGGCTACACCCTCGCTACCTATCACTGGTGCAGGCATATATTGCCCTGCGACCGGAGCCTGAAAGACTTAAACCTGAAGCGGCAGCGCTGGAACAGGCAATACAGCAAGCGCTGATTCAGCCGGGCTCTGTCGCTGCCTTACCGGAAGCCCGTTTCGCACCTGACCCTGTACCTTTATGGCTGCACCCTGATCCGCCGCGCAGTGCGGGGCTGCTCAATTCCGACGATGCTCAGGATCGCAATGCATCCAAAGGTCAGACTCGGCAAACACAGCAGCGCCGCCGTCAGGCTGAGCGAGTTGAAAAGCCAGAAGAGCAAGGCTTTACGATGGGAGTGCGCCATGAAGCCGATCTGTTTTCGTTTGCTGAGTTTAGCAAGATGGATCGGGCGACAGATGAGGAAGATAACCTGGATCAGGCTGAAAATATTGCCAATGATATCGATAAGATGTCGGTAGCCCAGGATAACACTACGGTTGCCAGCCGCATAAAATTTGATCTGGATCTGCCTTCAGAGCAGGAAGACGATATCCCTCTGAGTGAGGGGGTGTTGTATCCCGAATGGGATTTCAAAAAGGATCAGTTGTTACCCGACCAGTGCCGGATCATCCCGATGATGAGTCGTAATGCGGTCGATTGTGAGCTCCCCGATCATCTGCAAAAGCCCGCCCGCCGGCTACGCCGCCAATTTGAAAGTCTGTCGGCCCGCCCGCAATGGATTCGCGGGCAGTATGAAGGAGATAAGCTCGATCTGGATGCATACCTCGACTATCGGGGAGCGCTAGCCAGCAGTGGTTCAGTCCATGCGGGAGATCCCCGGCTGTATTATCAAAAGCGTCCATTGATCCGGGATATGGCGTGCCTGTTACTGGCGGACCTATCGCTTTCGACGGATGCCTGGGTAAACGATACCAGCCAGGTTATTGATGTAATACGGGACTCCGTACACCTGTTTGCCGAGAGTCTGCACGCCAGTGGTGACCAGTTTGCCATCCATGGTTTTTCTTCCCGCCGGCGTGAACATGTCCGGTTTAATTGTATTAAGGATTTTAACGAAAATTACGATGCCAAAGTGCGTGGTCGGATTGCCGATATCAGCCCCGGGTTTTATACCCGGATGGGTGCTGCAATCCGCCATGCGACCGATCTGCTGGGTAAGCAGCCAGCCCAGAAAAAGTTATTGCTATTGTTGACCGATGGCAAACCCAATGACCTGGATCGTTATGAAGGCCGCTACGGTGTGGAAGATACCCGTAAAGCGATTCTCGAAGCCCGTAACCAAGGATTAATCCCTTTCTGTATCACTATCGACGAAGAGGCAAATCAATACCTGCCGTATCTTTTCGGACATCAAGGCTATACTTTTATTCGTCAGGCGGAGCAGTTGCCTAAGCGTTTGCCACAATTGTATATGACGCTGACGGGAAAACTGCTAGGCGGGTAAAAAAACGCGATTAGTCTGGCTGTTTAGAAAACTCAGGTTATGATGGGTCTTTTTTTAATCGGCATGGGTGAATTTGTAATGCAAGAAACCAGACTGCAGACAATTGTAGGTGATAACTTTCTGTTTTCTTCACTGACAGACAAGGCGAAGGAAAGCCTGTGTCAACATTGCCGCATTATCAAACTGAAAAATGATGAGACCCTGTTTCATCAGGGAGGCGAAGCAAATAGCTTTTATATTGTGCTGGAAGGCAATATCAAGTTATTCAGGATATCCCCCGGCGGTCAGACCAAAGTGATCGAAGTGATCAAAAAAGGCGGGGTCTTTGCCGAAGCGCTGATGTTTATGGATCTGACTCAATACCCATTGAACTCCGCTGCAATGGGGGTTTGTGAAGTACTGTCGATCCCGAATCAATTGTATAAAGACACCTTGTTAGGCGACCCTCAGTCTGCGCTGAAAGTGATGGGGAATATGGCCGTTAAGCTACATCGCCGGATCAATGAAATTGAGATCCTGACGCTGCAGAATACCCGTCACCGGTTAGGTAATTACCTGTTTGGTCTGGCGCCAGACCCCGCTGCAAAACAGTGTGTTGTACAGTTGCCGATGGCAAAACAGTTGATCGCTTCTCAATTAGGCATGCAGCCAGAAACCTTCTCCCGAATGATGAAAGAGATGAAAAATCAGGGGCTGATCGAAGTGAATGGGGCTGAAATTAAAGTGGATGATCTGCAGGGATTGAGGCAGTTTGGGCACTGAGGAGAAAAAACAAGAGCTACTGTGCCCACGCTTGATAGTAGAAGTAATGCTAACGCCTCAATAAGAGGCGCTGTCTTACTTAAATTGTTAAGTCTATACCCCATCAGAAGGTAAAAGTGTTCTCTCTGATTTCTCAGACTCAGTTTTATTTTGAAATCTTGACCAATAGACGTTGTAAATCTTTAAGTATTTGTCTTTGTTTTTAGTAAACCATTCATTGGCATTAGTTTTTGGTTCTAGCAGAGTTGTTCCGTTTTTCCACTTTATAAAATCGCTACTTTCCATATTGTATTCGGTTGATCCATCGCTACGAATAGGTGTTGGAGCAAATCCACCGGTTCCCCAGTTCGGTCTTACTATAGAATAGTATGTCTTACCTTCTTTGATATTCCCTATCATGAAGTCGGCAGCAGACCCATATGCCATGTATATTTTTTGACCAGGACTGGTCTTATAAGCAACCTTACTACCGTTAGGTAGTGCTCCAATAAATTCGAGCTCGCCGTCAACTATTTCAAATAACTCAACTCCAATAGCGCCAGCAACCATTGATGACCTCATAAAAACAACAGTTGCCATATCATTATCAGGAGGAGCAATAACTCCTGTTTGAGATGTCGTCATTAAATTGCTAGCGCAGCCTTGGATTAATAAAAAAAGCAAAACGACAGAAGCTATCTTAGATATCTTATTCAATTGTATCTCTCCTACTTTGTGGCTTGAATATTTAATTGTGTGAGTGCGGGCGCGTTTGGCGCTACAAGGTTAAGCGGGGGCTGTATTATCTGAACTAGAAAATCTTTCTGAAGCACATCGCTTTTCATCCTCTGAAAATACGTAAGCACGTTTTGCTGTTTTGTGATGGCACGCATTGTTACCAATCACATTCCCTGTCTGACTGATAATGCATCAGAACAGGGTGATATTCCAGTAGTAAACCCCGATAAAAATCTACTTAGGTAGGGAAGGCCTGACGGGCTTTTCTGGTGAGAATGTCTGTCAGGCTTTTTTATGATTAAACAGAACCGTTTGTTTAATCGCG
>JAGPUU010000288.1 GCA_018067325.1 Amphritea sp. | reverse complement strand
TGAGCGCTGTTCAGAGGAGACGGTTGAACTACTGAATTCTTATGGTGCCGGGGTATTAACCCGCTATATTGGACATGATCCGATTGCGTCTACATCTATAGAAAGTAAACCGGACGATGAAGAACCGAGTGATCAGGCGCTGCAACTCAGAATTCTGCGTGAATTGGCCTTTTTGCCCAATGAAAATGCGGATTTTAATCTGATTGTTCAAACCGCGATGGAAGGTATTCACCGGGGTATTCGCATGCGTCGGACAATCGTTTTTCTGAAGTCCCGTGAGAGGCGCAGTCTAATGCCTCGGTTTATATCTGCACCTAATGGGAATCAGATCAAACGGGAGTTTGTCGTCGGTCTGGACGGTTCACCTAATATCTTAAGTCATGTGCTTAATACCCGGCAACCGGTTTGGGTGGATAATGTGAATGCGCCAAAGTGGCGGTCCTATCTGGACAGTTCATTAAGACACTTAGTGGGGGGTGATGAGTTTTTTGTGGCGCCCATTATCTGGGGTAAAGTCTGTGTTGGGTTGTTCTATGCTGATCGTAATGACCCTTCAGATAAGAGAGGGCAACGGCCCCTTAGTCAGGATGACTTTATGGCATTTACACTCTTTGCTCAACAGACCAATATCTGCCTCTCGCTTATTCGTAAAAACTCATAACGATAAGATAAAGCGGAAAACTCACTTCTTAAGTATGCCTTCCGTTTTTGTGTTACCAGTATTAATGGGTGTGTAGCTCGTTGGTTTCAAGTGATATCAGTTTGTTCTCAATCCAGCATTTCTCCTCCGTGACGATACTGATGGGGCAGTGTGGGTCCTGAAATTGGATGATCTCCTGCTCTTCGATTAAACGATGTCGGCGTATTCCATACTCATTGTTGCTGCTTGCATTTTGCATATCCATATCCTTGCAGGTTGGAAGACTTATTGTTGTTTATGTAAGTTAGACCATAAATCCAGGGTTATCTAACGGCGGATTGGAATTAAACCCGAAGTGGCTTGATGAAAAGCAATTTAGTTACCACTAAATAACGGGTTTCGCTGGCGATATCAGGCGGTTACCGTTAGCATTGGTAGCCATGAATAATCACCCTTCTGATATAGATTTACAGCGATGAGTTATCAGGTACTGGCGCGTAAATGGCGTCCCGCAAAGTTTACTGAAATGGTGGGGCAGGAGCATGTGCTCAAGGCCCTGGTCAATGCCCTAGACGATGATCGGTTGCACCATGCTTATCTGTTTACCGGCACCCGGGGTGTCGGTAAAACTTCGATTGCCCGTTTGTTTGCTAAATCGCTTAACTGCGAAACCGGCGTTTCTTCGACCCCCTGTGGCGAATGTTCTGCCTGCCGGGAAATTAGCGAAGGGCGCTTTATCGATCTAATCGAAGTAGATGCGGCGTCCCGAACAAAGGTAGAAGATACACGGGAACTGCTGGAAAACGTACAGTATGCGCCGACCCATGGCCGCTTTAAGGTATACCTCATCGATGAGGTACACATGCTGTCTACGCACTCTTTCAATGCGTTATTGAAAACCCTGGAAGAGCCGCCTCCGCATGTTAAGTTTTTGCTGGCGACAACTGATCCGCAGAAACTGCCGGTCACTATTCTGTCCCGCTGTTTGCAGTTTAATCTGAAGAATATGATTCCAGAGCGGATCGTTGATCACCTCTGTCGGGTGTTGACTGCAGAAAATATCAACTATGAAGAACCCGCTCTATGGCTTCTGGCCCGTTCCGCCGACGGTTCGATGCGGGATGCGCTGAGTCTGACCGATCAGGCGATCGCCTTTGGTGCAGGCCAGGTGGTTGAAGCGGATGTTCGTGCCATGCTGGGCACTATTGATCAGCGATTGGTTTATCTGTTGGTAGACAGCCTGGCGGCTCATGACGCTAAAGCTTTGCTGACTACTGTTGATGAATTGGCGCGCTTTTCACCTGATTACAATGTTGTGTTGGGTGATCTGATCAGCCTGATGCATCGCATCGCACTGGCACAGATTGTGCCTGATGCTGTGGATAATGGACTGGGTGATCGAGAGTTGTTACTGGATCTGGCGGGTAAACTGACCGCTGAAGATGTACAGCTGTTCTATCAGACCGCTTTGATGGGGCGAAAAGACTTACCTTTTGTGCCGGATGCGCGTGAAGGTCTAGAGATGACGTTAATGCGGATGTTGGCGTTCAGACCTGTATCGGTTAGTAGCCAGGGATTGAGTCAGCCTGCAGAATCATCAGTCGTTACAGCGCTTCCTAAACCTGAAGCGCCAACTGTACTTGCAACTGCGCCCGTAGCGGTTCTCGAGACTGAAGCAGCGAGTGCGCCTGAACCGACGCCTCAGTCAGTTCAACCTGCTCCACAAGCGACTCATCCGATCGAGCCGCAGCCTGAGATCCAGTCGGCCCCTCAACCGGTTCAGCCGGACGGGCCTCCGGATTATGATGAGTCCTACCTGCAGGGTGGATATGAGGATCAGTCGGGAAAAAAGTCTGAAGCTGATTTAGCCCCGCCAGCGGCTGCGGGGCATGCCCCTGCACCGCATACGGTTTTGGGCCCCGACTCTAAAGCAGAGACTGAAACGTCGCAAAGGCCTGTAGTGGATCTACCATGGGAAGATAACTCCCCTGTATTAGCTGCGCCAGAAAAGCCCGCAGGCAGTGTTGTACTCAAGAAGAGTCTTGAGCCAAATAACAGCCCTGAGCAAAGCAAACCCTTTATACAGGGCTCGCCTGAGCCGCTAAGTGTTGTTGTTCAGTCTCCGGTTTCGCCAACAGTGGTTGTGGATAACACGCCAGTTGAAGAGATCGTTGAGCCAGCGGCAGAGGTGAGCCAGGATGTTAGTCAGTTCAATGCAGATCAGTGGGTGCTATTGGTAGAGTTGATTGGACTGTCCGGTATGACGTATAGCATCGCATCGAATACCTCACTGGAGTCTGTTGAGGATGGCTGGCGTTTTCATTACACCAGCGAACAGAAAGCGATGATCAGTGAAATCCACACTGATCGTATTCGTGAATCAATTGGTCATTATTTTAACACTTCAGTTGAGGTAGAATTCAGCTTAGGTGATTACAGCCGCGAGACGCCAAGCCAGTACCGGGATCGGAAGCGGGCAGAACGTCAGGTTGAGGCGGTCAGTTCCATCCAGAACGACCCTGTCGTACAACGGGTGATCGAACGGTTCTCGGGCCGTATCGATCTCGAATCGGTTCAGCCGATCGATTAAGCCAGAGATTAAGATAGATGAGGAACATATGATGAAAGGTGACATGGGCAACCTGATGAAGCAGGCACAGAAGATGCAAGCTGATATGCAGAAAGCGCAGGAAGAAATCGCTAAGGCTGAAGTTAACGGCGAATCCGGTGCGGGTCTGGTTAAAATTGTTATGAATGGTCGCCATGATGTTCGTAGTGTCGTGATTGATGACAGCTTAATGGAAGAGGATAAAGAGATCCTTGAAGACCTGATAGCTGCTGCGATCAACGATGCGGTGCGCAAGGTCGAGAGCACCAATCAGGAAAAGATGGCGAAAATTACCGGTGGTATGGGCATGCCGCCGGGCTTTAATATGCCGTTCTAAGGCGACTAACGCTATGTCATTTAGCCCACTTATCCAGGATCTGATAGATGCCTTTCGCTGCTTGCCGGGCGTTGGACCAAAAACCGCCCAGCGGATGGCATTCCATATGCTTGAGCGTGATCGGGAAGGTGCGACTTCGTTGGCAGCCGCGTTAACCATTGCGGCGGACAAGGTTGGCCATTGCAAAAGCTGCCGTACCCTTTCAGAAAATGAACTCTGTCAAATCTGTACGGATAACTCGCGGGATGACAGCAAGATATGTGTGCTTGAGTCGCCTGTGGATATGTTAGCGATTGAGCAGACTGGCGGCTTTAATGGTGGTTATTTTGTATTGATGGGGCACCTGTCTCCCATCGATGGTGTCGGCCCTGATGACCTGGGCTTAGATAAACTGCTTATCCGGCTTGAGTCGGGTGCGGTAAAAGAACTTATTATGGCAACTAACCCTACTGTTGAAGGTGAAGCGACCGCTCACTTTATCGCCGAACAGATAAAGGCGTTGGATATTAAAGTCACCCGTATTGCGCATGGTGTGCCCGTGGGTGGTGAGCTGGAATATGTAGATGGTGGTACTCTGGCCCATGCGATGGCTGGTCGACGGTCGATGAATTGAGGTAGTGATGACAGAAGCCTATAACTGGCAGTTACTGGAAAGAGCTGCAGATCAGCCGGTCTGGATAACAGATGATGAAACCCTGGCCCACTACTGTAAAGCGTGGCAGGCATTGCCGCTGATTGCACTGGATACCGAGTTTATTCGGGTTGATACTTTCTATCCTGCCCCCGGTTTAATTCAGATCGCCGATGATAAAGCCTGTTATCTGATCGATCCCCTGAAGATCGAAGATTATGCACCCATGGTGCAATTGTTTCTTGATCCCTCAGTGCTTAAAATACTGCATGCCGGTAATGAGGATCTGGAACTCTTCCTCTATATGCTGGGCGTTCTGCCAGCTCCTATCTTTGATACACAGGTTGCAGCTGGCTTTCTTGGTTGGGGCTTTTCAATGGGCTACCAGCGCCTTGTTAAGTATGCACTGGATATAGACCTGGAGAAGGGTGAAACGACTTCAGATTGGCTGCAGCGCCCGCTGACTGTTTCTCAGGAACATTATGCGGCACTGGATGTTGCTTATCTGCCTGCCCTTTGCCAGCAGCAAATGGCTGAACTGGAAGAGCGGGGGATGTCTGACTGGGCACGAGAAGAGACTGCTTTACTGTTGAAACAGGTTCCAGATAACGATCCGGATGGAGTGACTTATTATCAGCGTTTCAGTCAGGCCTGGAAACATCCGCCTGAAAGAATTGCTGCGTTGCGTGATTTGACCGCTTGGCGGGAACGGATTAGCCGGCAGCGGGATACTACCCGTAATAAGGTGTTGAGAAATAATGCCCTGCTTGAGATTGTAAATAAATGGCCCACCACAACCCAGGCGTTATCCCGGGTGGAGGATGTTCGGCATCAGCAGGTAAAACAGGACGGTGAAGTGATTCTCGGCTTTCTTAAGACGGCCGCGCAGTCAGCCGCCGCAAAGCCGCCAGCACCGATCCAGCGGCCCTTGAGTTACGAGTGGAATAAACCACTGAAGGTATTAAAAGCGATGGCGCGTGCTAAAGCAGAAGAGATAAACATAGCGCCGGAAATATTGCTGCGAAAGAAAGATCTTGATGCCCTGATTCGGACTGAAAATCAGGGTGTATTCAGCCTTCCGCCCAGCCTGTCAGGTTGGCGTAAAGAGGTGATTGGTGATGCGTTGTTGGAAAAATTGCAGAGCCTGGAAGTATAAATAGAGAAAGTATGAAGAAGATTTGCAGTGTTTTCAGAAGTTCTAAAAAAGACGAAATGTATCTCTATGTCGATAAGACTGAGAAGATGAAGCGGGTGCCTGACGCCCTCAAAGAGATGTTTGGTGCCCCCGTTCATGTATTTGACATGTTGTTGACGCCAGAGAAAGAGCTGTCCCGTGTTGATGCAACTCAGGTGTTGGAGGATATCCGTGTTAAGGGGTACTTTTTGCAAATGCCACCGCCCAAAGAGGATTACCTTCTGAACATCCATCAGGACCGTCCTGAAACCGGTGTTCGTTAGTGGCCCATCAGGTTTTTTGGCGTTCTAAGTCGCTGCAAGAGATGTCTTCCGACGAATGGGAGTCTCTCTGTGATGGTTGTTCTCTATGCTGCCTGCATAAACTGGAAGATGAAGAGACTAATGAGGTGTATTACACCAGCGTTGTCTGTCATCTCTTGGATATGGAAACCCTCTTCTGCACTAAGTATGAAGAGCGTTGCTCGTTGGTACCGCAGTGTGTAAAACTACGCCCGGAAGATGTAAAAGAGTTCCACTGGCTGCCACCGACCTGTGCATACCGTTTGGTACATGAAGGTAAGGATCTACATGACTGGCACCCACTGATAAGCGGCCGCCGGGAATCGGTTAAGGAAGCCGGAGCTTCAGTGTTGACCTGGTTTGAGGTTACCGATGATGATGTCGACGAAGATGACTATATCGATTACCTGATTCAGTAATTGAAGTCTATTTGAAAGAAACCGCCAATGGCGGTTTTTTTATGTCTGGGAAGGCTGATATAGCGGGGCACCAACGCTCATTAAATATCTGAATCAGCTAGGTAACTAACACTTTGGTCATGCCAGTATTGGAGAGGAGGTTAGTTTCCAGGGTTTAGTTAGACAGGTAACTCATTCGTTGAGCGAACAATTCTTGGCAGGGAGCTATGATCGCTTTCAGATCGCTTTTCAGGCGACTGCCCATGAGTTCTGTTTTCTCAGTTTTAAAATACTCGATTACCATCTGCTCTTCAGAACGGTCATTCGCGGCAATATCCATTCCATCCCCGATGCAGTAGGCATAAATAGGTAAGTGATTGGTGACCACCGTATCTATCTGGTCAGGATCAAGTAGGAGCTTACGAGAGGTTAGATAACGCCGATATTCCTGTGCTGAGGCTGCCGCCATTCCCTTTATTTGTGTGCTGGTAAATCGTCTAGCTTCTTCTTGGCTGACTAATAGTTGCTTCATCCGGGTATGGACTTTAGACACCTCTTCATTAAAGGAGTGGGGAGCATAACGTTCGTTGGTCGTACGATAGAGTTCCAGTTCAGCTACCTTAACTTTCAGGCTGGCTATCTGTTCGCGCATATCTATCGCTTCATCCAGCAGCTTAACCCGTTCATTCTTCATGTTGCTGATGACTCGTTGGGTAGATGACATTTTGTTCTGACCGATAGTGGGGGCCAATTCAGGATCGGTTGCAGGATTTCCTGGGCCTGAATCGGTAGGAATAACCATTTCGCCGAAACCTTCTACTTTTTTTCTATTTTCATCCTGTTGTTCGCTGATGCCAGAAAAGATGAAATATCCCGCGGCTACGAGAATAATAAGTAGTACAGGACCGCCGATAAGTAGAGCGAGTTTGAACTTGCTTAGCTGCATTGAGTTTGTGTCTGCCTGATCAATTCTTGATAGCTATATACTTGTCTGCCAACTCAATCATATCAAGAAGTATTCTGCCCGTTTCGGTGAGAATCGCTTCCTGTTCAGGTCTGATGGTTTTGCCCTGAGAGTCTTTTTCGAGCAGGTCATCCAGTTCGCTCAGCTCACTGATTTTGGGCTGCTGCTTTGCGGCCCTGCGTTGATTTTCCTGAGCCAGAAGCCACTGTTCAGAAGCATCCCGCTCACCCTGCAGTGTTGTTTCATTGAGCGACAGTTCTTTATCTAGTTTATTTTTGTTGATCCGCTCAAGCTGAGAGTTCATAAACAGAAAATCAGGATCTGATTTAGTACGGCTTGTGTAACGTTCAATCAGTTCTGGCAGGATAGAATTAAAACTGAAGTAGCGTCTGTGTGGTGTTTTCGCCACCATATCCCAGGGCAGAGCCCCACTCAGAGAGCTTTCACCGATCTCTTCAGTATCATAAAGTGTCGGCAGATTAACGTCAGGTATGACGCCTTTATGCTGGGTGCTTTCTCCGGAGATGCGATAAAACTTAGCGTGGGTCAGTTTGATCTGACCATGATTGAGGGGAGCCAGGGTTTGCACTGTACCTTTGCCAAAGGTTTGTCCGCCGACAATAATACCCCGTTGGTAATCTTGAATCGCACCAGCAAAAATTTCTGAAGCCGAAGCGCTTAAACGGTTTACCAGCACCGCCATCGGTCCGCGGTAAGCGATACGGGGATCAGGATCTCTTAAAACCTGTACCCGGTTGTCAGGGTCTCTTATCTGTACAGTAGGGCCTCGGTTAATGAACAGGCCGACCAGCTCGTTAGCTTCACGTAGCGAACCACCGCCATTATTGCGAAGATCAATGATCAGACCATTTATCTCTTCAGCTCTGAGTTCATTTAACAGTTTAATGGTATCTCGGGTGGTGCTTTTATAGTCACTTTCACCCCGTTGTAGGGCGGCAAAGTCGATATAGAACGCAGGAATACTAATAACGCCAAGTTTATAGGGTTTGCCTTGATGCTCAAGCTCGATAACACGGCTTTGCGCTGCCTGTTCTTCCAGCTTTACTTTATTTCGGCGGATTTTGATAACTTTGTGCTGTCCCTCTTCGCCATCTGCGGGTAGCAGATCCAGCTTTACGACTGTGTCCTTCGGGCCGCGGATAAGAGCAACGACTTCATCGAGTCTCCAGCCGATAACGTCTTGAATATCTCCATCTTCACCCTGGCCTACGCCTACAATCAGGTCTGCTGGTTTAAGTTGACCGGCTTTTTCTGCCGGGCCTGCAGGTACCAGACGTACCACTTTTGTGTTCTCGTTTTCGCTCTGTAGTACTGCACCGATACCTTCAAGAGACAGACTCATATTGATATTGAAGTTCTCTGATCTGCGAGGAGAGAAATATTGGGTGTGAGGATCAAACTGTTGTGTCAGTGCGTTAGCAAAGCTTTGGAACACATCTTCGCTATTGGTTTGTTGGGCTCTGGCTAGTTGGCTTTTATAGCGCTTTAAGATGACCTCTTTAGCCTCATCAACACTTTTATCTGCCAACTTCAGGCTTAACAGCGCACTTTTTAATCGTTTACGCCAGAAGTCATCCATCTCTGCTTCATCGGCGGGCCATAGACTCTCTTCTCGGTCAGTTAAGAGTGTTTCATCCAGCTTGAAATCGACCTTGAAGTCCGAATCTTCTAGCGTGGCAATTAACTTTTCTAAGCGTTCTTGTGTACGTAATTGATAACGATTGAAGATGGCATAAGCGGCGGTCAACTCACCGTTTTTGATTTCATCATCAATCAGTGGACGGAACTTCTGGAATTCGGTGATATCAGCACGATAAAAGTAGGCTTTAGTGGGATCAAGACTTTCCAGATATTGGTCAAGTACTTTTCCCGACAACTCATCATTCAGTACGATATCGTTATAGTGATCCTGATTTAGAGACGTTAGGATATCAACGATGGTCTGATTATGTATTGGATCTGGTTGTAAAACAGAGTGTGTTTTCGCGCTTATCGGTAGCGCGATAATCAGGCTCAGCAATAGTGGGGCTGTGAGCAGTTGGCGGATTTTACTTGTGTATATCAAGCTGTGTGTTCCTGTTTTACTACAAGGTATAGATTCTGAGACAGACAAATTAACTGCTTGTTCCCTTTTATCAGAACATCTGAGTGTAGTCTTGTCGTCAGCTGATGTAAAATCAACACCTTATCTCTTTATTATTAATCAGAGCAGGTATTGCCAACGTGATTAAACGAGTTGTTGGGGTTGCGGTGTTAGCCACGATTGTCGCCATTTCAAGCGGTTGTGGTGAAAGTGAAGAGGAAAAACGCTTTCATCAGGAACTGATTGATAAAGCGTTGAATGATGATACGAAAAGAGAGGGCGATCGCTTTCTAGCCGAGAATGCGAAGCGGGAAGGTATTGTAGTTACTGAGTCCGGGCTTCAATATGAGATTTTACAGGCTGCTGTAGGTGAAAGTCCGCGGATACAGGACGATGTAAGGGTCAATTACAGTAGTTGGAAAGTTGACGGAGAACCTTTTGAAAGTTCAGCTAGCCAGGAAGAGAAGCCTATTTTCCCGATTAGAGGGGTGATTAAAGGCTGGCGTGAAGTGTTGCCTAAAATGTCTCCGGGCTCAAAGTGGAAAGTTTATCTACCATCTGAGCTTGCCTATGGTGCGCGAAGTCCGGCAGAATCTGTCCCAGCGAACTCCGCTCTTATTTTTGAAATTGAACTATTAGAAATTCTGCCTCACGAAAAGGCTGACCAAAAATGATGGAACAACAACAGTTTAATGAACAGTTATTTGAATTTCTGGCGGATGCGCCTACGCCATTTCACGCGGTCTATGAGATGCGTGGTTGGTTGCAGCAAGCCGGCTATATAGAACTTGAAGAGCAAAATGCCTGGAATGTAAATCCGGGTGGTCGTTATTTTATTGTGCGTAATGAATCCTCAATTATTGCCTGGAATATGCCGGCGAACGTGGATCTGGTCAGTTCAGGTATGCGGATGGTTGGAGCTCATACCGATAGTCCCTGTTTGAAGGTTAAGCCAAATCCTGAAACCGTACGTCAGGGATGTCTGCGGTTAGGTGTTGAAGTTTACGGTGGAGCGTTACTGAATCCCTGGTTTGACCGGGATCTCTCGCTAGCCGGACGGGTCAGTTATATTGGTTTAGACGGCGCTGTTAAAAGTGAGTTAATAGATTTTTTAAGACCCGTAGCTATTATTCCAAGTCTGGCGATTCACCTTGATCGTGAAGCTAATAAGGATAGAACGGTTAATCCACAAAATGATATGCCGCCGATCATGGCGCAGCTGCACGGAGACGGTAAAGCTGAGTTACGTCAGCTGTTAAAGAGAGAACTGGCCGCGCAGGATATTGATGATGTTGATGAAGTGCTGGACTATGAATTGTTTTTCTACGACGTTCAGAAACCCTCTTATATAGGTCTGGATAACGAGTTTTTTGCCTCTGCCCGTCTGGATAATCTGCTGAGTTGTTTTATTGGTCTGCAGGCATTGATTGAATCCGATACTGATCAGGGTGCTTTGCTGGTCTGTAATGATCATGAAGAAGTGGGGAGTATGAGTGCTGCTGGCGCTCAGGGGCCGATGTTGAAACAGCTACTGGAACGCTTACTGCCTGACCCGGAATCCCGTAGCCGAATGATCGCTAATTCGATGATGGTATCGGTAGATAATGCCCACGCCGTGCACCCAAACTTTACCGATAAGCACGATGGTAATCATGGTCCCCGGATGAACAGTGGTGCGGTTATAAAGACTAACGCCAATCAACGTTATGCGTCTAACAGCGAGACCTCAGCATTGTTCCGCCATATAGCGCAACAGGAAGGGGTAGCACTGCAGTCTTTCGTCGTGCGCAGTGATATGGCTTGCGGTAGTACGATAGGACCTATTACCGCGGCTGAGATCGGGGTTAAAACTATTGATATTGGTGTGCCGCAGCTGGCGATGCACTCTATCCGTGAATTGGCAGGTAGTGATGACCCGGTGAATCTGGCAAAAGTGCTGTGTCGTTTCTATCAACAGAGCAGTGTTTAACACTTATTTCTATCTGGCAGCATCTGAATAGCGTTAAACTAAGGCCGGGTTACAGAGATGTGCCCGGTTTTTTCAGTTCGATTTTTTGTTAATTCTGTATATACCCTCTGCACGATTTGCCCACTTTGCCCACTTTGCCCACTTTTCGCCTTTGAAGTCGGTTTGAAGAAGGGTGGAGAAAGATAGAATCTTACTGAAGGTCTCCGGCTATTCAAAAAGAGTCTCTGAAACTGCCTCATTGTTCAAAGCAACTACCGAAGGCTGCCAGGTCAGTGACAATGTGGCAGAACTGTCTGCAGAATACTTAAATAGAATGCCATTTTCGCTTCACCGGTTAATACTAGGTGAAAGGCTTAAATGTGCCATATCAGATGACTGATGTAAGGATATCTAGTTCTATGATCGATGGTTTGTTGCAGGTGGGGAGTAGTGTGCCAGTAGCTTACTTTGATGAAATATTTGATCTGATTCGTTAATCAATTCATTATGCTGCAAAATATTTAGAGAAATTCAGATGTTGACCCCCTCAGAGACCCGTTTAAACAAGTACATCAGCGAAAGTGGTATCTGTTCCCGAAGGGACGCGGATCGTTTTATTGAGCAGGGTAACGTGTTCGTCAATGGCAAACGCGCGTCTATTGGCGATAAGGTGTCACCGGGCGATCTGGTCAAGGTTAATGGTCAGGCGATTGATCCAGAGGAAGCAGAAGACTTTGTCTTTATTGCCTTGAATAAACCGGTTGGGGTTGTCAGTACTACGGAAGGCAGCGAGCGCAACAATATTGTCGATTTTGTAAATCACAGTACCCGTGTTTTTCCAATCGGCCGCTTGGATAAAGATTCTCAGGGGTTAATCTTTCTGACCAATAATGGCGATCTGGTCAATAAGATACTGCGTGCGGGTAACAAGCATGAGAAGGAGTATCTGGTTACCGTTAATAAGCCGATAACCGATGACTTTATTGCAGGCATGATTGCTGGTGTGCCGATGCTGGGTGTTGTTACCAAGAAATGTAAGATCGTTAAAGAGTCGCCAAAAGTATTCAGAATTACGCTGATTCAGGGCCTGAACCGCCAGATTCGTCGAATGTGCGAACACTTCAATTATGAAGTAACAAAGCTGGATCGGGTTCGTATTATGAATGTCGATCTCAAAGGTCTGCCAGTTGGCGAATGGCGTGATCTGACAGAAACAGAGATGCAGGTGATTTTAAAAGCCGCTGCGGGCTCATCTTCTGAAGCGCCGGCTGATCGCAAAAAGGCGAAAGCAGCGCCACGTAACCAGAAAAAGTCCAAAGCGAGCGATACGAGAGATAAGCCAAAACCGGGTGATAGTCCTCGAGGAAAATCTGGTCGTCCACCCAGAAAAGCCCGTAGGCGTTAAGCGTAACTCTTGTCTCTAGGGTGATTTTTGCTAGTTGGGATAAAAAAACGTGTCCCAACCTACTAGCTAAGGTCAATTCTGCTTAGGTTTAAAGTTAAAGATTTGAATGCGTTTGAGCCGCTGATTACAGTGGTGAAAATCGCTCAATCAACATAAATTGATTGTTATTCACAGCTACCCTGACCGTAGTGTATTACGTTATGAAACACGGCAGGCGATGTACTATTATTTCGGTATCCATGGAGCTTATCAGCAGTAAAACGGACAGCTTCGCCCTTAGTCAGTTTGATCCACTCACCCTCCAGCAATAATTCCATTTCGCCGCATATGACGATGATATGCTCTGTCGTCCCTTGCAGATGCGGCTCTGAAATCCGTTGATAGCCTGGTAACAGGGTTAGTTCAAACATCTCGAAGCCAAACCGTTTGTCATAGGGAAAAATTGACAAAACAGGGGCGTTGTCGCTCTCCAGAGGTGTATGCCGCGTAGACGTAGCGCGGATAATGGTTTCATTATTAGGGTCAGCTGGAGGTTCTAAAAAGCTGGAAAGTGATTTGTGAAATCCGGTCGAAATTTTCCACATTGTCGATATAGTTGGACTGGACTCCCCCCGCTCGATCTGTCCTAACATCGCCTTACTTACCCCGGTTTCACTGGCAGCCCGATCAAGGCTCCAGCTTTTTTCCTGTCTCAGCTTCTTTAAGGTTGTTGCGAGATACTGATTTACTTCCTGCACGGGCTAATTCCAATAAAGGCTTTTTAAATGTTTTGTTGTTGTGCGTTATAGCGCACGGTGGTAGTCTTTCTGCTTCGGGCGTTATAGCGCACGATCCGATTATAGAGTGTAAGAGGTTGTGGCGATGGGATCAACGAGGGATCGACCAGGTATGAAGAGATTCTTTAGCTTGTCTCACTTTTCAGCAGGTTTTGTAGCGGTAATGGTTGGTTATACCAGCTCTGCTGTGATTATTTTTCAGGCAGCAGCTGCTGCAGGTGCTTCAGCAGCAGAGATTAGCTCCTGGCTATGGGCGCTGGGTATTGGCATGGCGCTCACCACTATAGGATTGTCGCTATATTTCCGGGCACCGATTTTAACCGCTTGGTCGACACCAGGTGCAGCACTATTAGTAACGGCGCTCTCAGGTATCCCTCTGAATGAAGCGATCGGTATTTTTATCTTCAGCTCTGGCTTGATTTTTCTCTGTGGCATTACGGGTTGGTTTGAAAAGGTAATGCACCAGATTCCCATGTCTTTAGCTGGTGCTATGCTGGCAGGTGTACTGCTGCAATTTTCTATTGATCTGTTCAATATCCTTGAATCAGAATTGCTGTTAGTTGGTTTGATGTTGGCTGTTTTTATTTTGGTTAAACTGGTATTGCCCCGGTATAGCATCCCCATCGTCTTATTGACGGGCGCTGTAGTGGCGTTGTTTCAGGGTCAGCTTCATATTGATACGCTAAGCTTGGAGTTTTCAACGCCGATCTGGGTTACCCCGGCTTTCTCGCTGCAAAACATTATAGGCGTTGGTATTCCGCTGTTTATCATCACTCTGGCATCACAGAATGTGCCCGGTGTCGCTGTGCTGCGGGCTAATGGTTATGAAACACCGGTTTCGCCATTGCTAACATGGACTGGGCTGACAGGCGTGCTGCTTGCCCCTTTTGGTGGCTTTTCATTTAATCTTGCTGCGATTACAGCGGCAATCTGTATGGGTAAGGAAGCGGGAGAAGATCCCACGCAACGTTATTTTGCTGCGGTGTGGGCAGGTTTCTTTTATCTGTTAACAGGGTTGTTTGGTTCGACGATCGCGGCTCTGTTTACCGCTTTCCCATCCGCGCTGGTAATGACGATTGCGGGCCTGGCGTTAATGAGTACTATTGGTAATAGCTTAGCGACAGCCTTAGC
>JAGPUU010000287.1 GCA_018067325.1 Amphritea sp. | reverse complement strand
GTCTCGAAGAGGAACGCAGACTTTGTTACGTGGGGATTACCCGAGCGATGGAGAAACTCTTTATCACCTACGCAGAGTCCCGTCGTTTACATGGCAACGAAACCTTTAACCGGCCTTCCCGCTTTATCCGAGAGATTCCTGATGAATATCTGGAAGAGGTGCGCCTGAATGCCAGTATTAGTCGTCCAGTGACGGCACGCCAACAGACCCGACCGTCAATGTTCGCTAATGCAGAGGTGCCTGATACTCAGATTGCTCTCGGACAGCGAGTGTCTCACGCGATCTTTGGTGACGGCATCGTGGTTAATTATGAAGGTTCTGGTCCCAAAGCCCGGGTTCAGGTTAACTTCGACTCTGAGGGAAGCAAATGGCTGGTCGTTGGATACGCCAACCTGCAGCCCGCTTGATTGATCAAGGTTAGTTACAGCATTTCATTTTACTTACGGGCATAACCGCCGATACAGTTCTCTGAAAGAGACTGAAAGGAACCGGGATGTTACACAGAATCTGGCTTGGATTTTTCCTACTGGCTTTCGCCGGCGGTTTGTATCAGTGGCTTATTGGTGGTGATGCCGACGTCTTTCAGCGAATGGTACAGTCAACCTTCGATATGTCGAGAGTTTCCGTTGAACTGGCGCTGGGACTGATAGGTACTCTGGCATTCTGGTTAGGTATTATGAAACTGGCTGAAGCTGCCGGGCTGGTGCAAAAGATGGCCAACGGCCTCAGCCCGCTATTCTCACGACTGATGCCAGAAGTGCCCAAAGGCCATCCGGCAATCGGATCCATGACCATGAACCTCTCCGCCAATATGCTTGGCCTGGATAATGCCGCTACCCCCCTGGGGCTAAAAGCGATGCAAGATCTGCAACAGCTAAATCCAGACAAAGAGCACGCCACCAACGCTCAGATTCTGTTTCTGGTATTGAACACCTCATCCGTAACCCTGTTTCCAATCACCGTCTTTCTTTACCGGGCCCAGCAGGGCTCTACTGACCCAACGTCGGTTTTCATTCCGATCCTGATCGCTACCTGCTGCTCTACTCTGGCGGGGCTATTGGCGGTGGCCTGGGTGCAAAAGATTCGCCTCTGGGAGCGGGTAACCCTACTTTATCTGGGTGGCTTTTTTGCGCTTCTACTGGCCTTTATTGGGTACTTCGCCACGCTGACCATTGATCAGTTGCAGCATCAATCATCTCTTATTGGCAACCTGATGATATTCAGCGCCATTATCTGTTTTCTGAGTATTGCGCACCTGAAAGGGGTGAATATCTATGAAACCTTTGTTGAGGGTGCAAAGGAGGGGTTTTCAGTCGCTATCATGATTATCCCTTACTTGCTGGCCATGCTCGTGGCGATCGGCGTATTCCGAGCCAGTGGCGTTATGGATGGGATGATATGGTTGTTACGGGAGGGAATATCGCTGCTCGGAATGGATACCCGCTTTGTTGATGCCCTGCCCACCGCTCTGATGAAACCCTTGAGCGGCTCTGGCGCCCGCGCCATGATGCTGGATGCCATCAGCACCCATGGAGTGGACTCTTTTGCAGGCCGTCTAGCGGCCATTATTCAGGGATCAACAGAGACTACATTCTATGTGCTAGCCGTCTATTTCGGTTCAGTGGGGATTCGTTATACCCGGCATGCACTGGCCTGTGGACTGACGGCAGATCTGGCAGGCATTATCAGTGCAATTGTGGTGGGTTACTGGTTCTTTGGTTAACAGAACCATTATTGCCCGAAATTCAGCGCCCGAATATGTCCATGGCCATCAATAGCTACCTGTACGCATTCCGTTTCAGAGACTTTACGCAGGTCACGTCCATCGGGACAGCAGCCCCATACTTCTACGTTTATCCGTAGCGAACTAGTGCCCCGCTCCTTAATCTCGGTATAGAAACTCAGAATAGTCCCTTCCAATACCGGCGCCATAAAACTCATCGCGCCTATAGACACGGTGGCAACCCGTCCCTCTGCCGCTTCAGCAGCACGGATTTCAGCAGCGAGAACGGCCTGCGATGCAACCCACCCACCATAAACATCACCAAACATATTGGCGGCAATCCCTGCAGCAGGACAGCGCAAGCTCAGTTCACCTTCAGGCTTTAAGAGTGTTTCATCGGTGTTCATATCAAGTCAGTTCCAGAATTAAATTTTCTTAACAGTCCATATTCTACTACCAACTACCCGACTAAGGTCTAGCAAAAAATATCGTTTATTCTGCCTGACGCACAGAATAAATATTTCTCCCTGTCACATTCTTGTCACACAACCTCCTTATATTGCCATCATCGAATCAACACTGAACGTTTTAAAAGCGTATTCAAACCATACTTTGTGGAGCTTGTAATGAAACCAATGAACAAAATTTTTGCAGCTGTTGCCCTGACAGCAACGTGCATGACAGCATCTGCATCTGATCTGCTGGACGCTAACCTACCCACTTACACGAAAGCGTCTGGTGTCTCTGGCAACCTTTCTTCCGTCGGTTCAGATACGCTTGCTAACCTGATGACCCTCTGGGCTGAAGAGTTCAAGCGTAACTACCCTAACGTTAACGTTCAGATTCAGGCTGCGGGCTCTTCTACTGCTCCACCAGCGCTAACCGAAGGAACGTCTAACATGGGCCCTATGTCTCGTAAGATGAAGGACAAGGAACTGGGAGCATTCGAGAAGAAGTTCGGTTACAAGCCAACTCCAGTTGCTGTAGCAATCGACGCGCTGGCAGTCTTCGTAAACAAAGATAACGCGATTGAAGGCCTGACGATTCCTCAGGTTGACGCGATCTTCTCTTCTACCCGCAAATGTGGCCTGGCTAAAGACGTTAACACTTGGGCTGACGTTGGTGCTACTGGTGCAATCGCGGCTCGGAATTTCCAAATTTTCGGTCGTAACTCTGTCTCCGGCACTTACGGTTACTTCAAGAAGAAAGCCCTGTGTAAAGGTGATTTCCGTAACAACGTAAATGAGCAGCCAGGATCAGCGTCTGTTGTACAGTCGGTGTCTACTTCTCTGAACGGTATCGGTTACTCGGGTATCGGTTACAAAACCTCTTCTGTTCGTGCACTTGCACTGACTAAGAAAGCCGGCACACCGTTCGTAGAAGCAACACCAGAAAATGCACTGAATGGTTCCTACCCTCTGGCTCGTGCACTATACGTGTACATAAACAAGAAGCCTGGTCAGGAACTGGCACCTCTGGAGCGTGAATTCCTGAAAATGGTAATGTCTAAAGTAGGCCAGGAAGTTGTAGTAAAGGATGGTTACATCCCACTTCCAGCGGCTCTGGTAGAAAAGCAGATGAAAGCATTGGGTCTGTAATATAGATCTAATGTCAGGGAATTACTGGTTGGCCTTATAGCGTTCGAACAGTAACGCCTGATCTGATAAAAAGGAGCCCATATGGGCTCCTTTTTTTGTATGTAAAAGTTTTATTACTAAGCTGTAACATTTCTGTCATCAACAAAGTTTATCTTTGCGCCATAACTTTTATCATTGTAGAAATTTGTCATGAATATTGAGAACAACTCCGTTATTCCTGATCTGGATTTTGACTCACCAGCAGCGCGTCGTGGCCGGAAATTCCGCGCCTTTAAAGACAAAGCAGCGACAGTGGGTATCGGTCTGGGTGGTGTCAGCGTGATCATCGCTATCCTTTTGATCTTTTTCTACCTTCTTTATGAAGTGGTTCCGATGTTTCGTGCGGCTGAAGTTCAGCCCTGGGAACATAATGAGAAAATTGTAGAGCCATATGCTGTTCCCGGTTCAGGACAAACCCTTTACATGGCGATGGAAGAGCAAGCTGAGATAGGTTTACGGGTTTCTCATCTGGGCGAACTTATCTTCTTCAGCACCCTAACAGGTGATCTGATGAAAACAGTTCAAGCCCCCCTTCCAGCTGGCACTAACGTCACCAGCTTTGCTTTAGCATCAGAAAACAGCCGCACTTTCGCACTGGGTCTGAGTAACGGCCAGGCCCTCGCATTTAAGCATGAATATAAATCCACTTACCCCGGTGGAAAACGGGTAATTTTGCCATCGATTACCTATCCGCTGGGAGAAGCTCCTATCGATGTCGCCCCAGTACCCCTAGATCAACTGGCTTTCAGTGGTGACGAGGGTAACTTTGCGCTGATCGGCGGCACACAGGAAAACATGCAAGCCGTGTTTATCTCTCAAACCGAAAACCTGTTTACCGGTGAAGTTGAGCTCGAACAATCCACCACAGCACTACCTGATCTGGGCATCAAGATTAAAAAAATGCTGATGATGCCTGACCTTACATGGCTGTTTGTTGCCGCTGAAAACGGCAAAATGGCCGTTGTGAACCTCCAGGACCACGACGAACCGGTTATCTCTCAGGTTCTCGATGCATCATCCAGTAAAATCACAACCTTCGACCTGTTACTCGGTGGAAACGCAATTCTTATTGGTAATGAAAAAGGGGACGTCTCCCAATGGTTCTTAGTTAGAAACGAGCAAGGCGAATGGTTGATGACCAAGGTTCGTGAGTTTCAAACCGGCACAACTCAGGTGAAAGATCTTGCCATTGAACACCGCCGGAAGGGTTTTGCGACTATCGATGCCGCCGGTGATCTACGCATTTATAACACCACAGCCAACGACAATGTCCTGACTCATAAAGTGGCTCAAGCAAACGCCTCGATGATAACCATGGCACCCCGAGCTAACGCAGCCCTAATCGAAGAAGCGGGAAGACTCACCCTGCTACACATCGATAACGAGCACCCGGAAGTATCCTGGAGCGCACTTTGGGGTAAAGTTTGGTATGAAGGCCATGAGAAGCCTAAGTATATCTGGCAGTCCTCAGCGGCGAACAACGACTTTGAGCCTAAATACAGCCTGATGCCGCTGGCATTCGGTACACTTAAAGCCGCGTTTTATGCGATGCTGCTAGCGACACCTCTGGCAATCTGCGGTGCAATCTATACCGCCTACTTTATGGTGCCGTCACTGCGTCGTAAGGTGAAGCCATTCATCGAACTCATGGAAGCACTGCCTACGGTAATCCTTGGATTTCTGGCGGGCCTATGGTTAGCACCTTTCATGGAGGAAAATCTTCCCGGCATCTTTGTCACCTTGCTAATGCTTCCCGCCGCCGTACTAGGTTTTGCCTTCTGTTGGGCACAGATGCCGAAGCAAATTCGCTGGCTGGTACCCGATGGCTGGGATGCTCTACTGCTGATACCAGTAATCATTCTGGCCACCTGGTTCAGTATCGCCATCAGTCCTTCACTTGAACTGGTTTTGTTTGATGGCAATATGCGCCACTGGCTGACAAACGATCTGGGGATCGCTTATGACCAGCGCAACGCGATGGTTATCGGTATTGCGATGGGTTTTGCCGTCATCCCAACCATCTTCTCTATTACAGAGGATGCAATTTTTGCAGTACCTAAGCATCTGAGCTACGGATCACTAGCACTGGGCGCAACACCCTGGCAGACCCTAACCCGGGTGGTTATGCCAACCGCCAGCCCTGGTATTTTCTCCGCCGTGATGATCGGTATGGGCCGTGCAGTAGGTGAAACCATGATCGTGCTGATGGCAACCGGCAATACGCCGATTATGGATGTCAATATCTTCGAGGGAATGCGTACTCTGGCGGCGAATATCGCGGTGGAGATGCCCGAGGCTGAAGTGGGTAGTACACACTATAGAATCCTGTTCCTGGCTGCCTTTGTGCTGTTTATGTTTACGTTTGTGGTAAACACCCTGGCGGAAGTTATCCGTCAGCGACTGCGCAATAAATATGGCTCCCTTTAACCTGAGTTGTTGAGGAAATATACGATATGAACATCTCAGTAAGAGAATGGTTTAAAACAGGTTCACCCTGGGTATGGATGAATGCCGGAGCGGTAGCCATCTGTATTATTATGGTTATCGGTCTGTTAGGGCTGATAGCGGTTCGTGGCCTGAGCCACTTCTGGCCCGCCGATGTTATTCAAGGTACATACACCCAGAATGGAGAATCACGGATTATCGCCGGTGAGGTAGTAGAAACCAGCGAAGTACTAACTAAACAGCTGGTTGAAGCGGGCATTAACATTCCCGAAGACAATGAGTTCTCTACCCGCCACCTACTTAAGATCGGTAACCGTGACATTTACGGTTCTGACTTTACCTGGATTTTAGAAGACTTCTTTTCCAACCAATCCCAGCCAGAAATGCTTTTCACCGCTGAACGACGTGAGTGGGGTAACCTGTATGGCTATCTGCGCACCATAAAAGAGTCTGGCACCGAGGTCGCTCGTCACGACGGAAATGATAAATCAGCCGAGTATCTGTCTCTTTGGGATAATCTGGAGGCTCGTATTCAACGGGCTCTGAATATTCGCGAAGATATTCTCCAAATTGAGAAGCATGAAATCGGTTCGATCAACTATGAATTGGAGCGCCTGCGTCTGAAAGAGCGCAGCCTGCAGCTCAAGGATGTCACCGAAGCCGCCCCTTTTGCTGAAATTGAACAGCGCCGTAAAGAACTAGACGTAGAGTATGAAGGTTTACAGCAGCGTCTGCTGGACCTGTACACAAAAATTAACCGTGACTCTATGACGGCAGAAGATGCCAACGGTAAGGTCGTTGAGATTCAGATAGCT
>JAGPUU010000280.1 GCA_018067325.1 Amphritea sp. | reverse complement strand
TAAATTCAATAACAATTTGTAACTAAAGACAGTGAACACATGCCTCGACACCCCAAAACTGGCGAAAAAAAACCGCTCAATGAGCGGTTTTTAGAAGCTATAAAACGTTTACAGGCTCAGGACTTTCTCGCCTCGAGAGAGCCCCGATACACCCGTACGCACCACTTCCATAATATGGGCGGTACCCAGTGTTTCAATAAAGGCATCCAGTTTGTCACTGGCACCGGTCAGCTGAACCGTATAGGTATTCGGCGTAACATCGATAATCTGACCACGGAAAATATCCGCAGTACGCTTAATCTCAGCACGCATCTGGCCGTTAGCCTTCAGCTTGATCATCATCAGTTCGCGCTCGATATGATCGCCTTCTGTCAGATCAACCACTTTAACCACGTCTATCAGCTTATTCAGCTGTTTAGTGATCTGCTCGATCACCTTGTCACTACCAAAGGTAGTCACCGTCAGACGAGATAAGGTTGAATCTTCTGTCGGCGCAACCGTCAACGACTCAATATTGAAGTTTCGCTGCGCGAAAAGACCTACAACCCGGGACAATGCACCCGGCTCGTTTTCCATCAACACAGAAATAATATGTCTCATGCTCATGTTCTCTCCGTCTTGCTCAGCCACATATCACGCATAGAGCCGCGTGGTACTTGCATCGGGTATACATGCTCAAACTCATCCACAGTAATATCCATAAATACCATGCGATCTTTCATGGCGAATGCTTTAGTCATCGCCGCTTCCAGATCTTCGTACTTTTCAACTTTCATCCCCACATGACCGTAGGCTTCTGCCAGCTTGACGAAGTCCGGCAGAGATTTCATGTACGAGTGAGAGTGACGTGACTCATAGTTCATATCCTGCCACTGACGTACCATACCCAGAGACCCGTTATTCAGGCAGATAACCTTTACAGGGATATTGTACTGGCTAATGGTCGACAGCTCCTGAATGTTCATCTGAATGCTGCCTTCACCGGTAACGCAAACTACTTCCTCATCGGGGAAGTTCATCTTCACGCCCATCGCTGCAGGTAAGCCAAAGCCCATGGTGCCCAGACCACCGGAGTTGATCCAGCGATTCGGTTTATTAAACTTATAGTACTGTGCAGCAAACATCTGGTGTTGGCCTACGTCTGAACAGACATAAGCATCACCACCGGTGACTTTGCTCAGCATCTCGATAACCTGCTGCGGCTTCATTTTGTCAGAGTCATCGGTACGGAAACGTCCACCATGACGGCCACGCCATTCATCAATCTGCTGCCACCAGGAATCGATCGCTTCATTTTCAAGCTGCTTCTTACTGCTCTTAGCCAGAGAGGTCATCTCCTGCAGAACATGTTTAGCCGGGCCAACAATAGGTACATCAGCTTTAATGGTTTTCGAAATAGAAGCCGGATCGATATCAACATGGATGATTTTGGCGGTAGGACAAAACTTATCAACGCCGTTCGTTACCCGGTCATCAAAACGCGCACCCACGGCCAGAATCAGGTCAGCATGGTGCATCGCCATATTGGCTTCGTAGCTTCCATGCATTCCCAACATACCGACAAACTGACGGTCAGTACCCGGATAGCCACCCAGGCCCATCAGTGTATTTGTCACAGGAACATTCAACAGCTGTGCCAGCTCAGTCAATTCAGCACTCGCATCACCCATGATGACACCACCACCGGCATAGATAACCGGACGTTTAGCATCCAATACCATATCCATCGCTTTCTTAATCTGTCCACTATGACCACGGCTGACCGGGTTATAGGAGCGCATTTTAACGCTCTTCGGATATTCATAATCAAAGCGATCAGTCGGCGCTGTCATATCCTTAGGGATATCAACAACAACCGGGCCCGGACGGCCACTCTCAGCGATATGGAAGGCTTTCTTGATAATCATAGGAATATCAGCAGGGTTCTGAACACTGAAGCTATGCTTAACAACTGGACGGGAGACACCGATCATATCGGTTTCCTGGAATGCATCTTCACCGATCAGAAAGCTCATTACCTGGCCGGTAATAACAACCATCGGAATAGAATCCATATACGCGGTAGCAATGCCGGTCACGGCATTAGTAGCACCCGGACCAGAGGTCACCAGCGCGACGCCGGCTTTACCGGTTGCACGGGCATAGGCATCAGCCATATGGGTCGCAGCTTGCTCATGGCGAACCAGAACGTGTTGTACATCTTCCTGCCGAAACAGTGCATCATAAATATGCAGCAGTGCTCCACCGGGATAACCGTAGATGTGTTTCACACCCTCATCTTTAAGGGCGCGAATTACCATTTCGCCGCCTGAAAGTTGTTCCACAATAGTATCCTCAAATCACACGCCAACCATTGGCATGTCTAAAAATTCTGATACTGGAGGATGTTATGAATCGCCTACTGGGGAACAAAACAACCTCCAGCAGGCTTTTGCATAGATGACCGGTACGGTCAGAGAAAGGCAAAAGCAACTCTTCATCCGGTGATTAAGTGTGGGTACACACTGTAAACCCGGGAAAATAAGCTGGGTGTGCTTATCAGGTTTCTGCTTCGGGGTAACCTACTAACGCAGAAACACTAAATTGTGGGTGTATTCTGCCAGCAGCACAGCCATTGTTCAAGAGATGATCAGCGATAAAACTAAATTTCCCGCATCCTGAAACCTATAGCTGCAGATACGGTTATGACAGTGCTATAGTGAATCCAAAGTATTTGTCATTTTCAGTCGGAGATCGTTGCATGAGCACTGCCACAATAAAAAACAAGGAACGAGCCATAGATGAGCTAGTTTCGGTGTTGCGCAAAATATTCGAGGAACCAGAAATCTGTGCGGTTGCTATGGAAATAGCCCGTAAGCATCTACAGGATGAGCACGCCAATGTGAAAATTGCCGATGAGTTATCCGCCACCACCAGCGTTAAAATACCCGTAGAACACAGCGAAGCGGACACCCTGTTTCTTGAGATGCTAAAAGATCTGGTACGAGACGAACAGGCGCTGTACTAAGCCATCCAAATTCCACAAAAAAACGCGCGGCCCTGTTCTTTAAAAAGAGAAGGCCGCGCGTTTTTTTTATGCTGAGAAAAGCCTGAATCAGATCACAAACAAGTGATGCTTCTTCTTACCCAACTTAACTAAGAAGAAACGTCCATAAGTACCATGCTCTGAAGCAAAGATTTCTGCCGCTTTCATATTGTCCCCCATACCCTTCTCAACACCATTAACAATCACAGCGTTGCGTTGTAGAGCATCTTTTATCTGCTTACCCGAGTTTGCCATTCCGGCTTCACTCAACAAAGTAGTCAGTGGTGTTTCAGCCAGATCGGCATCTGCCAGACTTGATGATGGTAATCCATCCAGTTGCAACTGTTCAAAGTCTGCTTCGCTCAGATCAGATAGGTCACCACTAAACAACGCTTCTGTAATAGCCATTGCAGAGGTAAGACCAGCTACTCCATGAACCTCTTGGGTTACGGCTTTGGCAAGTACAGACTGAGCTTCAGGACGCCCGTCACGTTCAGCATCCGACTTTTTCAGCTCTTCAATATACTCTACCGAGAGGAAGGTAAAGTACTTTAAAAAGTCATACACATCAGCATCCGACGCTTGTAGCCAAAACT
>JAGPUU010000279.1 GCA_018067325.1 Amphritea sp. | reverse complement strand
TGTGAAAGGAGACGAGATAGACAACAAGCCTTACATTGACGACCTTTGTGATAAGTATTTATCAACAATCATGGAAATAGCTAATGATTTAGGTATTCACTTAAGCAAAATCTGTATTAAGGGGATTAATTTATCTGTACTTACTAAAAGTAGAAACAAAGCGATTACATACACGACGCGGATAATCACAGAAAATATTAAAGAACCAACGGAAGTTGCGCGTTATAAAGATATTCTTAATAAAGTATACCCATCTAATTTAGAGAGATACTCAAATCATATTTATTTTAACTCTGTAGTTAAGAAGTTGGCTGAAGGTAAATTTAGCTATTTTGATATTAATGATTTACTTGAGGACCCTTCCGTTAAAGGGGAAGTTAACCCAATGTATATTCCTGCAAAATCAGACCATCATATACTTGATAGTTTATTTCTGCGTAAGGTCCATTTAGATCGGATCTTATATCAGCTATTGGGTCTTTAACTTAAATACTGTTGTACACACTTAAAAGAGTGTTGCATTTTGCAGCCTTTTTTCAACACCTTCTCCCCGTTCAACGAAGAAGTGGGAAAAGTATGTTGGAGTCACGATCAAAAGATACATAACAAGTTAATCAACTGGACGTATTACGGCTGTCATCGTTTTTGCAAAAGAAAAACATGGCAAAAACAAAGCCAACCTACACGCCAGTTATTAAGGCGTTAAGCCTTTTTACGGAGAAACAAATAAGTGCAAGTATCACAATCAGTAATAATTATTCTTCTCGTAGCAAACCTTATAGCGACAATATGGTTCGGCATTGATAAAGAGCCTACTCAGTCTGTATCAGTTGCAGAAAAGGCAGCAACTCACGAGCTCCCGTCAGTTGTTAATTCTGAAGTAAGGAAAGACTTGTACAGCAAATTCGCTAAGGCGTTTAATTCGGCAAACTACGATGCGCTATATAACATGTTTGGTCCTGCAGCAAAGGCACAATTCACCAAAGACTCTGCAGACTTAGAATTCCAAAAGTTAACTAAGTTTTTCCACTCTGTCGAAAGTGGAGCCTTTACTCATTCCGAACTTACAGGAACTAAAGGCAATACTAATATTTATGTTTTGTATTATGTAGTTAAACTTGCTGAAAGTAGTGAGTTTGGTACTTCAGGAACTCTAAAAATCACTGTTGCTGTACAGGGTGGAGAATACCAGGTTTATGGTATTAGGCTTAATGCTGGGTAGGCTTAACAAGGCCAGTCAAAACGATGCTTCGCACGTTTTCTGGCAGCATTAAATGTCCGTACTCCCCAAAGAATAGACTCGATGACTGTGTAGCCTTAGCTACTATTTCTTCAAATACTACAGGGCTCATCTTGTCGTATTAACAATGCTTTTATGACGGGTTTGCACGTTTAAAAAATAAAAACCGAATAACCAGTAGCCACAGTTGACCGCTAATCTCAGTCTTTACTGCAGCACCTAATCTTCTCTGTACTCATCGATGCCAAACTAGTATGTGGATTCAGGTTTTCAGCAGAGCTTACTGAGTTAGCTTTTCTTCGAGTAAACCACCAATGATGCTGCCTACTTCGAGGTCACTTATTCGGCCAAAATGGTTAAGCCTGACACGGCCATTCTTATCGATGACAATGAGTGTTGGCGTGCCCTGCAATTGATAGCTAGCCATGGTGTGTGGGATAGGCTTATTGTCTGAAGGTCTATCAATCGCTATCGGGAAAGGAATACGGTATTCATGAATAAACGCGGTTAATGCGTCGCAAGTCATGACGTCATGATGTTCAAATACAGAGTGCAATCCAATGACTTGAACATCTTGGCGCGGATAAAGCCTATCGATTACTTTTGCCTGGGGCAAACCGTGGAAGACACAGCTAGGGCATAGCATCTGAAAGGCATGAATCACCACTACCTTCCCCCTTAACTCTTCCAGAGTGAGTGGCTCGGGTGTATTGAACCAGACAGTTGTATCCAGAGGTGGCGCTAAAGGGTGGCTTTGATAATTTTCCATACTGTTTACTCCGGTTTAGTTGACCTGCGTGATTACTGATTTACTTTGCCGGGTAAGCTCAAGTTACCGGAAGCGATGTCCATTACATCGACAACACAAAGCAAGGGCGCGTGCACACTTTTATTCACTCGCAAGCCTGCCGTCGCTCCATCAAAATTTGCATCAGTGATATCTATTGATCGGTCAAAAGCTACTTTCACTTCAACGGTATCGCTATTGAACGTTGGATTCCACCCCGGGCTATCTAGCAGTATTGGTAGGCCTGGCCATGTGTTTGGTAGCTTAGGAGAGCTGCCTTCGGGTATATCAACAACCCCTAATGCGCCTTTGCCGCATTGTTCATTGGGTTGCAGAACAACCCAGTGGCTGTGCCAAACATTGCCGTCGTTGCCGGGATTATTATCGGCGTTTTCATCGTAGAGTGGGGTGTCGTCAAAATCCGGATGAGCCGTTACAGCAAGTGAGAGTATCCCCGCATTATCTTCAAAACCAACCAGACCACTATTCAGACTTGTTGGCCATACGTAGGAATAAACATTGCTGCCAGCCAGTTTCCCGGTTAGTGCTGGCTTATCGGTTCCAGCCGCTGCAACAACTCTCATATGGAAAGTGGCGATATTATTTAGGGTAGTGATTTTGGCGTGAATAATATCGAAAGAGGTCTTTATCGTTTCGGTTTGATCTGCTTTGGCGTGAATGCCGCCAGCATGGTTACCGTCGGCAAGCGCCTGGGGAGATGTCGCAGCAATGGTTAAAGTGGCTGCCAGAATAAGATTATTGGTAAACATAATATGATCTTCTCTATGGGTATTATTTAAAATAGTATCGTCTCGATACTAATAAGATTACGCGGAAAGCGTGGCTTGTCAAGAAAGTTTTGATTCGATACTATATCGATATGGATATTCTTAAAGCTCAACAATTACTAGAGCGCATGGCGAGCTTGCTGCGCGCAGAGTCTCGCAGCCTTTTGTATCAACATGGTTTACAGCCGGTGCAATTCGAAGCCCTGCATTACTTGTCAATCTGTAATCGTTATTCCGATACGCCTATGGGGGTTACTGAGTATCTTGGACAAACAAAAGGTTCAGTCTCGCAAACGCTTAAAGTTCTTGAGAAAAAAGGACTAATTGAGAAAACGCCTGATAAAGCCGATAAACGAGTGACTCATCTGTCGGTAACAAAAATAGGATTAGAACTGGTTCACAGCATATTGCCTTCTCCATTGCTGGAGTCAGCGAGCAAGCAGTTAAGTCAGGAAGAGACGACGTCTATCGAAGCCTCGTTGCATTGCTTGCTCCGAAATATGCAGCATGCAAATAACTTCAAAACATTTGGCCAATGTTCTACCTGCCGTCACAACATTAAACATTCTGATGATAAATATATGTGTGGATTAACAAACGAAGCACTTAGTCGTCCAGACATAGAGCTTATCTGCCGTGAACATGAGCCCCTAAATCAAGCGGTGTGCAGTAGCTGAGGCGGACTAATATCGTTTAATCTAGTACACTTGTTTGTTCTATTAGAGTGGGTATTGATTAATACGAGGATGTAGTCCTCCTACTAGGGAATAATCATCCGGCGACTTAGAGCTGTAATCTAATAGAGATTACAGTGTATTTGAACGGTATTTTGCATTTTATAGAGGTTTGATACGTTAGTGGCTCAACAATATACCCTGGTAGTAATGCTTAAACTATTTGCTCGAACTCGGCTTATCGATGCTTCAGGACTGCGCTTTGAGGTTCTGGAAACGTGTACAATATAATTTTTGCGAATGAAAGATTTACAGATTTTATTTGATTTATCTATTTAATGGGTAGATTTCGATATTTCTTAATAAATGGGGTTTGAATGTTTGGTTTCCTGAGGAAAAAAGTTACTGCCCCAATAGCTATTGGGGCAATATTTAGAAACGAGAAAGAGTACATCCTCGAATGGATAGCCTGGCATCAATCTCAGGGTATAGATAAATTTATTATTTATGATAATGAATCTGATGATGGAACGTTTGAGTTACTAAAATTGCTACAAAA
Source organism: Amphritea sp. (assembly GCA_018067325.1). GTDB lineage: Bacteria > Pseudomonadota > Gammaproteobacteria > Pseudomonadales > Balneatricaceae > Amphritea. The sequence goes on along the minus strand of JAGPUU010000279.1, from coordinate 14,580 downwards.
GCACTCTGTAATCGATCTTTATTCCATCGGAAGACAGGATAAAGTTCAGATAAGAGCTTATGAACAGATTCTTTCGGACTACAAGAATAAGGTTGAGCTTCTCACCTTTATAGACGCGGATGAATTTCTAGTGCCTTACGGTGAACAGACAGCGAGCGATCATATAACCGATCTCTTTGCCGATAAATCTGTGGGTGGGCTAGCGCTGAACTGGCGTAACTACGGTACTTCAGGTCAAGTAGATCAGCTGGATGGATTTGTCATTGATCGTTTTACTCAGGCGGCATCGGATGAGCGTCCCCGAAATCACTACATTAAGTCTGTATATCGGCCTAAGTTAGTGAAGGATATATATCCTCATCGCGCTGTTTTGGATAAAAACTATAGATATATAAATTCATCGGGTGAAAATGCTGTATTTGCAGCATACGAAAGGGGTATAAAACCAATACTCACTGGTGCGACCTCTGGAGTTACAGATACAATTTGTGACATGCGAATACGAGTGCATCATTATGCTTTAAAATCTAATGAAGAGTTTATAAAGAAGAAGAAATATCGGGGTAGTTCCATGTTTGGAGCGGATCTAGTGAAGAGCGATGGTTACTTTAATGAGTTTGATCTTAATGATATAGAATTACCCATAAATAGTATTTTACATTACTCTCGCTTCAGAGAGAGTTATACTCGTTTGTTGAGTTTACTTGGTCTTTAATAGAGTCGGGATATCAATTTTGTTTTTCATACATATACCTAAAACAGCTGGCACTAGTTTCAGAAAGGCGGCTGAAGAATATTACGGTTTAGAACATATTTCTTATGACTATGCACCTAATTCAGGTGAAACCAGCGATATAGTGATTCAGGAAGTTTATGGAAATAAAGATAACTTCTCTTTCTTGAAAAAGTTAAATGATAATTCGATAGAGTTTGTAAGTGGACATGTCCATGCCAGCAAGTACATAGATATACTTGGTGCCCGTAATTCAGTTGTATTTATGCGTGACCCGATACAGCGAGTTATATCTGAATATAATCACTTTGTTAGAAATTTCGGATATGAGGATAATTTCGAGTCTTTTTACACTAAACCACAGTTTATAAACCGACTAAAGAAATTACTCAGTGGAGTACCATATCAGGTGATTGGGTTTGTTGGCTTGACGGAAAACTATTCAAGTAGCCTTGATCAGATCAATGAACGATATTCTACGATGATACCTGATTTGGAACTAAATAAAGGGCGAAACTCTACTCATGAACCATATAAGCTGGATCCAGAAGTTATTAGTAGACTTGAAGCTCTTAATCAAGAGGATATAGATCTATACCGCCAATGTGTTGACTTATTTGAACAGCGAACTGTTCTTTGGCAGTCTGGTAAGCCTTTTGTGCACGCGGCTCTTCAGCAGGCTAGTCATAAGAGCCTTTCTGGCTGGGCATGGTGGGATATCAGTGATGAGGCCGTCACTGTTGAGGTATTGATTGAAGATGAGGTATTAGGGGAAGCGGTATCCACAGAATTTCGTCCAGGGATGTTGAGACTAGGGCTGCCAAGGGCTGGCTATGTAGGTTTCCATTTTCAGTTTCCGAATGAGTTACCGACAGGTACACAATTAACTTGTAGAGTTAAGGAGACAGGACAGATTATAGATAGTATTCAACTTCAGTTGGATGCTTGATTAGCCAGAATATCATTAGCTGTACCGGTAGAATGTGAGTACATATCTGAAGGCTGATTTCTCCTTTAAGTTTTTGTGGGAGCTCCTTTATATGTCCTTTAGGTATAAGGAGCGAAGATCGCGGCAGTATGTCGCTCCGACCATTAATATTTCGATTAACTATCTTTTTCAGAGAGTCTTCAATGCTCCTGCCCCTATCTTCTCAGGGTCATAAACACCTGTATCTAGTATCCAGCCCGTTACCAGATCGGCAGGGGTAACATCAAATGCAGGGTTATACACAGGGGTGTTTTCCGGTGCCCAATTGATCTCTCCAAAACTACCGCTAACCCCTTGAACTTCAGTAGCGCTGCGTTGTTCGATTGGGATTGCTTCACCATTGGGGCAATTAGAATCAACCGTAGTGTAGGGGGCTACAACATAGAAGGGTACTTTGTGATGCCGGGCAATCACTGCCAGGGAATAAGTGCCGACTTTGTTGGCAAAATCACCGTTGGCGGCTATCCGATCAGCGCCCACAAGAACGACGTCCACTTTACCCTGAGCCATCAAAGTTGCGGCCATATTGTCACAGATAAGGGTGTGGGAAACATTAAGGCGTGCCATCTCCCAAGTGGTTAAACGGCCGCCTTGCAATAGGGGGCGTGTTTCATCGACCCAGACATGGGGTTGTTTACCCTGCTGTTGAGCCGCTCCGATAACGCCTATCGCCGTACCAACACCTGCGGTTGCCAGGCTGCCAGTGTTGCAGTGGGTAAGAATATTAGCGCCATCGGCAATCAGCTCGGCACCCAAAGCAGCCATACGCTGGCATAGTTCAACATCTTCATCAAATAGCTGCTCAGCACAGCTTGAAAGCCCCGCTGTGCCTTGGTTGTCCAATGTGGCCAGCATTCGGTCGATACAGTTCATTAGATTCACTGCGGTAGGGCGAGCGGCCCGCAGACGTTCGGCCTGAATCTTCAGTTCATCTGGGTTGAGTCCCTGTTCTGCCAAGTGAGCGAGTAGCAGACTGGCGCCGATACCGATTAAAGGTGCGCCACGAATCTGTAATTTTTTAATCAGGCTGATCATCGTGTCAGTACTATCGCAGGGCAGCCACTGTTCCTGGTGCGGAAGCTGGTGCTGATCAAGTACGTACAGGCTACCCTGTTGATATTTGATGCTGGTGGCGACTAAGTCTTTCATAGAGATCCAATGGCTATAGCGCTGTATAAGAGTACGGCACAAGAGAGTGGCATAAGAGAGCTGTAAGTTATCAGGAACCCTGCATTCAGAAAAGGGGGTAGGCAGAGACCAACTGATTTGCCACAATGTCTGTCACTCAGACAGCGTTGTCTGTGTTTTATTACTGTTCGTAATACCGCTCGTATTAAGCGCTTTGTTTAACTGTTTTCTTCAACTGCATTGGAATCGACATTAAAAATGAGCTTTGAAAAATTTAACACCGATGCAGACGTCATCGCTTTTGCACGCCAGCATAGTCAGTTGTTTTCTGATCAGGAGCCGCTTCAGGTTGAAGAGATAGGCGATGGTAATATCAACTTTGTCTATCGTGTCTTTAGTGACAGCGACAGTCTTATTGTTAAGCAAGCGCTACCCTATATACGCGTGATTGGTGAGGGCTGGCCGCTGTCGCAGGATCGAATTCGTATCGAGTTTGAAGCACTTAAACTGGCGGCAAGACACTGTGTGAACTTTGTGCCTGAGGTGTACAGTTTTGATGCTGAACAGTGCGCCATTGTGATGCAAGATATTGGTGCTTATGGCAGCTTACGCAGCGCTTTGATTGAACGTCAGAAATTGCCGCTGGTCGCTGAGAAGATTGGTTGTTTCCTGGCGGACACGTTGTTTTATACCTCTGATCTTTACCTGGGATCGATCGAGAAAAAGGCCCTGGTTCAGCAATTTATCAATCCCGATCTGTGCAAAATTTCTGAAGAGGTCTTCTTTTGGGACCCTTACTGCGATCATGAACGTAACAATGTTAATGAGCTGTTGCGGTCTGATGCAGAACGGCTTTGGCAGGACGTTGTACTGAAGCGTGAAGTGGCGCGTCTGAAAGCAAAGTTCCTCAATCAGGCTGAAGCTTTGCTGCATGCCGATCTGCACTCAGGGTCAGTTTTTGCAAATCAGTCGGGTATTAAAATTATTGATCCTGAGTTTGCTTTCGTCGGGCCGATTGGCTTCGATATAGGCTTGATAATAGCGAACTACCTGTTGAATCTCTCGGGGCAGGCTAACTTGCCTGGCGATAAAACAGAACGTAGTGATTATCAGCAGTGGTTGTTAGCGAGCATCGAAACTATCTGGGGCACGTTTGCGAAGCGTTTTCGTGAGCATATAAAGCAAGAGACCCAGGAACCTAGTCTGCAACTGCCCGAATATGCCGACTGGTATATTCAGGAATTATTGGCAGACAGTCTCGGATATGCAGGCACTGAGATGATTCGCCGTACTATCGGTGTGGCCCATGTCGACGATGTTGAGTCGATTAGCGACCCTCAGAAACGCGCTGATTCAGAAAGACTGTCTTTGCTGTTGGGGCAGATGCTGATCAAAGAGCGGGCAGCTTTTGAAAACATCGATCAGCTGATTTCACGCGTACGTGAACAGATGTATTGTCGATAGTATCCACGCGCGCCAGATAGTAAATAGCCTGCTCCTGTCTTCAGGCCTGCAGGCTTATTGCACGAGCAGCATGTGCAATCAGGGAAGGTAGATTAACGGCGTGAGTGTTCCCCAGAGAAAGGCGGTTGCCGATCGCAGTCCTACCAATATTATTAAACCTACCGTCAGTATCGATACGCAGAATAGAAAACCCCGTTCCTCAGGTATTTTCATGATGATAGGTACGCCGGTAAACAGTAGGAAGGTACTGTAGGCCAAAGCAACGATACCTACGGCAACACAAAACCACAGCATCGGGTACAAGCCGGCAAAACCTGCAAGTAGTAATGGTGTTGCGGTATAGAGTGTCAGGTTCATACAGCGTTCGAGTGAGGCATGACCCCCATAGGTTTTTTCCATCCAGCGGATAGTAAATCCCATCAGGCCAAGTGCAAAACAGAGAGCCAGGTAGAAGGCAATGGAGGAGTTCAGAGCGCTTATCATGCTCAGTTTTACAGCGTCGCCGCCGGGGGTCAGGCTCCAGCCAACCTGAGTGGTTCCGATAAACAGTGATACTGCCGGGATCAGTGCCAAGAGTGCCAGGATAAAAAGTACCTCAGTGGTACCTTTGAGTTTCTCATCCCGTAAGTGCTTCATCGCCAGACTAGGGTCATAGAAGATTTCAGACATCGATTTAATTGTCATGATAATCACCTGCTCAGTTTATGTGTGCTGCTAATCTGTTACGTGTATTGCTTAAGGGTAGATCAATAAATCAACAATCTGTACTGCTGTGGCTGACTAAAACTGTATCTGGTTAACTACTCACACTCTTTTGTATGCTGTGTGAAAGGGAATATGAGGACAGACACAATGAAAACGATTGGGCTGCTGGGCGGCATGAGTTGGGAGTCTACTGTCAGTTATTACAGGGCAATCAATTCGGGTATCAAAGATCAGCTAGGGGGCTTTCATTCAGCTAAGCTTGCGCTGTATAGCGTTGACTTTGCCGAGATTGAAACCTTGCAAAGCCGGGGTGACTGGCAACAAGCCGGAGTTATACTTGCGCAGGCAGCGCAGGCTGTGGAAGCCGCAGGTGCTGATTTTTTTCTCATTGGTACCAATACGATGCACAAGGTAGCAGCCCAGGCGGAAGCTGCAGTGTCTATTCCTCTGCTACATATTGCCGATGCCACTGCTGCGCAACTTAAGGCGGACGGTGTTGAGAGGGTAGGATTGCTGGGAACCCGCTTTACCATGCAGCAGGATTTCTACAAAGGGCGTTTGACAGATAAGCATGGCATCCGTGTTTTGGTGCCGGATGAAAATGCGCAGGATGTGATACATCGCGTCATCTATGAAGAACTCTGCCAGGGGAAAATAAGTGATAGTTCCCGTCAAGCGTATGTAAAGATAATTGAAGATCTGTCTGCGGGTGGTGCGCAGGCGGTAATATTAGGTTGTACAGAGATCGCGTTGTTGGTGAGTCAGTCAGATACCGCGATACCCTTGTATGACACCACCGCAATCCATGCGACGGCGGCTGTAAAGTTAGCCTTGGCTTAATCGAAGCCAGGCTCTGCAAGAGCGTTAGTCTGAGTTTGGCTTTACCTGGCGACAGTGCTGACGCATGACCTCGGTGATATCGTTATTGAGATGGTCATAAGATGTTTGCCCCACAATAGCCCGGCTGTCGATAGTTACAGTATTGTTTCGCCCTTTCTCTTTGGCCACATACATGGCGATGTCTGCGCGCTTAATCGAGCCTTTAATATCACAGAAGCGACAGAGCTGAGTAACACCGAAAGAGGCGGTGACGCGGTGCAGGTTACCCTGGTGGCTGATACTGGCATCTGTCAGTTGTTTACGAATCCGATCGACAACTATGCCTGCCTGTTCCAGATCCATATCCGGGAAGATAAACAGAAATTCCTCGCCACCATAACGTGAAACAGTGTCATGGCGTCGGATCGCATTATTAAACAGTTCTGCGGTATGGCCCAGGAGAAGATCGCCTACATCATGTCCCCAGGCATCGTTAACCTCTTTAAAATGATCAATATCAGCCATGGCAATACAGCAGTAATAATCTTCAGCTCTTTGCATTCTGCTAAATTCGTTGGCCAGAACGGAATCAACAGCACGGCGGTTCATCAATCGGGTGGTGGGGTCAAACTGCTGTTTATTTAGCACTGAGAATTCAAACAGCATCATTACCATATCGAAGAACTCTTTTTGCGTTCGCATAAAAAGTTCAAAGTCTTTGATATTGATTTCGCGTTTCAAATTTAGCTGTGCGATTACGGTTCGTGCGCTGTCATGTAGCTGTTTGTGGTACTGCTCTATTTTCAGAAATGAACTCTGTTGAAATAGCTCGTCTTCGAAGGTTTTTGTCAGCCAGCGACCAAAGTGACAGTAGAGATGAGCATCCGGGGCAATAAATTGGTTCTCATCCATCGGTTGGCGGGTAACCAATGCGGTAGTGATTCTTTGCATCCATTTACGATGCGCTTCCAGTGAGTTCTTGATATCGTCGGCAAGCGCCTCGAAATCATCATGATGCATGCTTTCCAGTAAATTCTCGATCACGTATCTATCCTTGATCCGCTTTTTAAGTATGAGCTTGCCCAATACTATCGAGGCCTGATCACTAGGTTTTTTACTGCCGAACCTTTATTTTAGAGCGAGTTGCTCTGGCATCAGTTGTCGCAATACCTGACGCTGATAATGCCGTGCTGAACTACTTATTTTGCCGCTTTTACCTGTAGTGATCCAACGCTTGATACGGCCGGCATCGCCTATAGGTGTCCGTTTTCCGTATGAATTTAACATGACCATTACGGTATCCCGACCGTTGACCTTAGTCATCATGACCAGGCAGCGCCCAGCTTCGTTAAGATACCCAGTTTTGGTGACATCAATTGCCCAACTTTTTCGGTGCACCAGTACATTGGTGTTGCCATAGCGTAATGAATAAGAGGGTTTAGTAAACTTAGCGGTAAAACTTTGGGTGGTACTGTACTTAGTTATTTCCGGATAGGAGGCTGCTGCACGCACCATGATTGCCAGATCAGAGGCAGTGGAAACGTTCTGTTCAGACAGACCTGATGAATCAACAAACTGAGTTTGAGTCATTCCCAGTTGGCGGGCTTTTAGATTCATCGCTTTAACGAAAGCGTTAATCCCACCCGGATATGTATGTCCCAAGGCAGAGGCTGCCATGTTTTCCGAAGACATCAATGCGATGCGGATAACATCCTTGCGTGGAAGCATTGAATCGACCCTAATGCGGGTATAATAATTGCTGTTGGCTTTTTTCTGACTCTGGGTAAAGAGTAATTTATCGTTCAGAGGAAGTTTAGCATCCAGTGTCACCATCGCGGTCATCAGTTTGGTAACTGAGGCAATTGGCACAACCAGTTCAGCGTTTTTTGTATAAAGTGGCGCACCGGTTTCAGCATCGATGACAGAGGCACTGACAGAAGCGAGTTCAATATTTTTGGGATTCAGTTTGAGTAGCTTTTGGGTCGCACTGGAAACGGAGACTAACTGTTCTTTAGGTTTTTCTTGAGCGACGGCAGGCAGGGAGCACAGAGAGGTGATAACTATGCCGGCCAGCAACTGGGATATGGGTTTTAGGTGCTCATTTAAGGGCATGTTAAATAGCTTAAATGGTAGTTTAGCTATTAGTTGATCTGCTAAGTTTTTCAAAACAATGCCGTATACTGATTTTTTAACTTTTATTGTTCGGAGCACCTATGAATAATAGATTGGTTACCAGAATTCATAGTGCCGTAACATTAACATAATCGGCCGTTTGAATCGTTGGTTTAATTACTCATTCTATGTTTTTATGATGTCAATCAGTTGGTCAGGCCAGTTTTTAAAAAAACTCTAAGTTAAGCAATGGGTTAGGATAGACTCCCGTTTCTTAAAAATCGACATAAATAAACCCAGTGGTTAGACAATGGAACAGATAATTACCCTTATTCTCGACTCTGGTCGAACGGCGATGGATGTGGCGCTGTATGTATTGCTACCGGTGATGGTCGTGATGCTGGCGCTGATGAAACTACTAGAGAGTAAAGGGGTCTTAGGCTGGATCTCTAACAAGCTTTCCCCTGTAGTAAAAATCTTTGGCGTACCCGGGCTGGGTATTTTTGCGATGCTGCAGATTATGTTTGTTAGCTTTAATGCGCCGGTTGCTACGCTGGCGATTATGGATCGGGACGGAACCTCTAGGCGTGCAATTGCAGCAACGCTGGCTGTGGTATTAACCATGTCTCAGGCCAATGTTGTATTTCCGATGGCAGTGGTCGGCCTTGATGTGCCCTTTATCATGATCACCTCTTTGATTGGTGGCCTCATCGCAGCGGCAGCGACTTACTATCTGTTTGCTCGTGACCCGGCGCTGGATGATGATTACAGCCATACTGAGCACCTTGCGCCAGAGCTTCATGATAAGAAAAACGTTATTCAGATCCTTTCCGATGGCGGTCAGGAAGGGGTAAAAATTGTTTTCGCTTCGATACCCCTGCTGATTCTTGCACTCTGCTTCGTTAATCTACTTAAGGTTACCGGATCAATCGAAGTACTGACTTCAATTTTGGCCCCGGTACTGGCGCTGGTAGATCTGCCTGAATCGGCGGTACTACCTATAGTGACTAAGTTTATTGCTGGCGGTACAGCGATGATGGGTGTAACTATCGACCTGCTGAATCAGGGAGCGATGACGGCAACTGACCTGAACCGGATTGCGGGTTTTATTATTAATCCCTTTGATGTGGCTGGGGTGGCTATATTGATCGCGGCCGGCAAACGGGTTTCTTCCATTGCCAAGGCGGCAATACTGGGGGCGATAGTAGGAACGCTGGTACGGGGTGTGTTGCACCTGGTTATGTTCTGATTACCTGTCTGTTCTGCTTGACCCCCGGGCAGAGCAGACCTAGAGTTGAACCTTAATGTTGCGTGTTACGCAGGCCGATAAGGGATCAACAAATTGATGCAATACCCTCCGACTAAATTGCCGAAAGTTGGCATTACCATTTTTACTGAAATGTCGCAGTTGGCTGCAGAGTATGGAGCGATAAATCTATCCCAGGGTTTTCCTGATTTTGATGGGCCTCTAGCCCTGTTGGATAGGGTAACTTATTACCTGGAAAATGGTTTTAATCAGTACGCACCAATGGCCGGCGTTGTTGGGTTGCGCAACGCAATTGCCCTGAAAGTTGAAAAACTTTATGGCTGTGAAGTAGATTCAGAAACCGAAGTGACTGTCACATCAGGGGCGACCGAAGCGCTGTTTTCTGCGATTGGTGCCGTTGTTTGTGCCGGTGACGAAGTGATTGTGTTTGATCCCGCCTATGATAGTTATGAGCCTGCTATCGAGTTGAACGGCGGCACGGCAGTGCATCTGGCACTGACTGCTCCGGCTTTCTCAATCGACTGGCAACAGGTTGCGCAAGCGATCACCCCAAAGACGCGGATGATAATCCTCAATAGTCCCCATAACCCTACCGGTGCTGTGCTGAGTGCTGCTGATCTGGACCAGTTGGAAGCACTATTAGAGGGGACAGATATTCTCTTGCTCAGCGATGAGGTGTATGAACATATATGCTTTAACGGCACTCATCAGAGTTTATTGCGACGGCCAGCATTGGCTAAGCGGGCGTTTGTCGTTTCATCGTTTGGTAAAACTTACCATACTACCGGATGGAAGGTAGGCTACTGTATCGCGCCTACCCAGCTCTCGGTAGAGTTTCGTAAACTGCATCAGTATCTGACCTTCTGTACGGTTCATCCGATTCAACTGGCATTAGCCGACTTTATAAATGACTATCCGGAACACACCCTTGAGCTACCCGAATTTTACAGACAGAAGCGGGATATCTTTTGTGAATTGATGGAGAGTAGCCGTTTTAGTTTTGTGCCATCTGAGGGGACTTATTTCCAGTTAATGGATTACTCAATGATTGCGCCGGAGATGGATGATCTGTCTTTTGCCCGTTGGTTGACGAAAGAGGTGGGCGTAGCGGCAATACCGATCTCTGTTTTCTATGAGTCGCCACCGGAACAACGATTAGTGCGTTTCTGTTTTGCTAAAGATGATGAAACCCTGAGACAGGCTGCGGAGAAATTATGCAGGATCTGAAAGTTACCCTGATTCAGCCCGATATGCATTGGCAGAGCCCGGCTGAAAACCGGACGATGTATGAACAACTGATGGATCAGAATGCCAGTAATACTGATCTTGTGGTGCTGCCCGAGATGTTTTCTACCGGCTTTACGATGGACAGCCGGACTGCTGCAGAGCCGATGGGTGGAGATAGTTGTCAGTGGTTACAGCAACAAGCTCAGCAGCGGGGGATAGCCATTACTGGCAGCCTTGCGATCGCCTCAGGGGATAGTTACGTAAATCGTATGATTTTCAGCTTTCCTGATGGCAAGCAGATCTTTTACGATAAACGGCATCTGTTCCGGATGGCCGGTGAGCATGAACGTTATCAACCGGGAGATAAGCGGGTGGTGGTGGAATACCTGGGCTGGCGGATTCTGTTACAGGTTTGTTATGACCTGCGTTTTCCGGTGTTCTCTCGTAACAACAATGATTATGATCTTGCGTTGTATGTCGCCAATTGGCCCGAACCTCGTCGTCAGCCCTGGCGTAAATTACTGCAGGCCAGAGCAATTGAAAATCTATGTTATGTGGCTGGCGTAAACCGAGTAGGCACCGATGCTAACGGTCATAAATATAGTGGCGATAGTATGCTGGTGGATTTTAAAGGAGAGCTTCTGATTGACCATCAGCCGAGTGTTCCTTTCTGTGATACAGCGATACTTTCTGGACAGTCATTAGCTCAGTTCAAGAAGTCATTCCCTGCTTGGATGGATGCTGATTCTTTTATTATCGAAGATTAAAACTTATCGACTTGATCAAGACGGGCAGGTCAGTCTTTGACATAGAAATAAACTTAATGCCGATACTTTCCTCTCTTTCTCTCCCTGAAAGAGGGGTAAGTGATCATTCCTCTAAATTCTTGGCGAACTCTTTCCTCTATTTAGCGGTCTACTCATTAGTCCCCGATATTAGGAGCACTGAATGCGAGTATCTGTCTTGTCTGCTTTAGTTCTGTTTATGATCAGCCTCAATGGATATGCCGAAGATGCATTTGAATGTGTAGAGGTTGGCAAAGGAGAACGGTCACAGTCCATTTTTAATATCTGTGATGTTGAAGTAGAAGTGCTCTGGTGCCATAACCAGAAAGCTTCGGGCTATGGCCGTGGGCTCTGTGGTTATCAGGAAAGGTACTATCAGAAACAGGCGGTGCTTCAGCCAGGCGAGCAAAAACAGAATTATTTTTCACTTCCATTTAACAGCACCCTCTATATTGCCGCTTGCAAAGGGGGACACTACTCCACCCGACAAGTTGGAATGGAAGGAGGCTACCTTTGTGACTAGTAGTGCTTTTTTATAGTGAGCACTGTTTAAAGTGAGGCCCCTCTGGATACCTAGGTTCTTTATAGCCCCTGAAGTTGTTCAGCAAAGAATGTCTGCCGATGGAATAGGGCTAATACAAAGAAATATATTTGAATGAGATAGCTCCTGTAATTAGTAAGATTACTCAGTTGGAAATGCCCGCTTCATGCGGGTTTTTTTATTGTCTCACCATTGTTGAACTATACTTTCAATATTCAAAACGGTCTGCGGACCGGGAGGTATGAAATGAGACGATTAACTTTCCTGACGCCAGATCTGGCTCATGCTGAAACTGTAGTGGAGGAGTTACGGGAATTGCACATCGCAGAGGAAGTGATGCATCTGGTCGCAAAGGATCATGAAATGCTTCAGAGCGCTCATCTCCATGAAGCGACAGAGATGGAAACGTCTGAGGTCGAAAATGACTTCAACTGGGGTATTGTGGCTGGAGGTATGATGGGCCTGGTGCTGGGATTAACAGCTTATGGCTCAGTATTTTTCAGTGTTGAGGTTGGCATGATTAGTTTACTGGTGATAATTATTATCGGAGCCTTTGCTGGAGGCTGGGTAGGCAAAGTGATTGGTGAGAGCACGCCTAACTCCGGCCTGGAAAAATACCAGCATGCGATAGAAGCAGGGCAAATTCTGGTAATAGTTGATGTAGCTGCTGAGTTGCTGCCCGATGTATATAAGCGGGTACGCCGACACTGTCCTAAAGCAATGGTTGAGAGCAAGCATGTTTTTCACGATCATCCACTTGCGGCGTGAAGGCGTTTGTAAATAAGCGCTATGGATAGACAGGATTACCCTAGTGGATGAATAAGAGCGGTCTGTGATGGCCGCTTTTTTATAAAGTTTTTATATCAGTTCCTTAACTTTTTTCAGCTTTAGGCCTATGGTTATTAAAGTGCATACTAGTTTGATTTGAAAGGAATAGTCCTATGTCAAAAGGCCATGCTAAGCATCAGGAAAGACACCATGGTTTGTCGCAGTTTGGTAAGGATTTGATCCGCCGTTGTGGATCTAAATGTGAACTGTGTGAGGCCCATGGGGTTAAGTTGACTGTTTACGAAGTACCACCCATCGCAGCAGATCCCAATTATGATCAGTGCATCATGATTTGTGATATCTGTAGTAGCCAGCTGGATAATCCCAAAACCATTGATCCCAGTTATTGGCGCTTTCTGGCCTCAATAATGTGGAGTGATCTGGCGCCGGTAAAAATAATTTCTGTGGCTCTATTGAAACATTTGGAGGCGACGGAAGACTGGGCCGCTGAGTTACGGGAACAAGTCTATATTCAACAGGAAGAACAGGACTGGCTTGACCAGATAGACCTTTTTGGATGAATAACCAGTTTGTTACAGGTATAAATATTTGTATTATGAATTTATTTCATTTTAGATCTTAAAGAGTCTGGCGATAACGATTTTATTGAATAATAAAATCGGGTTTGGCTATGTTTAATCCATTAAGCTCATCACCTTTCTTCTTTAATCCTGGTTTGGCTCATCAGTCTGATAATCAAAGCCGCCATGTGGAAGGTGCGCCGTCTTCTGATCGTTCGGTTGAAAGCAGGCCTAATGCGGTAGCCCCCTCTCGTCAGTCATATTCCTTATCTGAGCGTTTCAGCCGTGATGATAGCTTTTCAATAAACCTTACGACCCAGGATGGGGATCAGGTTGAGATTACCTTTAATAGCGAGACTAGCTATAAATCTGATTACGATCTGCGCAGTGGTCATGGCCGTGAACATCAACGTTATAGCATTGAAAAAGAGCAGAGTAGTGAGTTCGGTTTTTCCGTAGAAGGAGATCTTGATGTTGAAGAGATTGATGCGATAGCCGCCCTGGTTCAGGACCTTTCTTCGCTGGCCGCCAATTTCTTTAATGGCGACCTGCAAACAGCGATGCAACAGGCAGGTGATCTCTCCTTTGATTCAGGCCAGCTGGCACAGATGGATATCTCAATGCAGCAGTCGATAGAGTATCGTGCCATTGAGAAATACCGTGAAGTTCAGTCGATGGGTGATGAATCGTCATCTTTCCCTCAGCGCGCTCTGGCGCCGTTTACTGAACAGCTACAGAATCAGGTAGCCAAAAGTGAGCAGCGAATTGAGAATTCAACCGAATTTACCCTGAGCCTGTTTGTTAACCTGGTTGAGCATGATCTTCGCTTTACTGGAGCCAGTGAGTCTGAACAAACCTCTCTGACAGAAAACCTCGTACGAGTCGGTGATATGGCTCATCGCGGACATCATGAGCACGAGAGAGACTCAGATGACGATGAGCATGAGCATGAATCACGCCACTCTCATAGAGAAGATGATGTTGCCGCTGTTGATGGAGCTGCCAACAGTGATCCGGTTGTAGCAACGGCCTAAGCTTTGCTCTGGGGGGAGATACGCCATATTTGATATGGCGTTTTTTTTGCCTGTAAATTTTCTACTGCCTGTTAGAATACTGACTTCTGTTTATCGCCCGTACCGGAACACCTTCGCACATGAGTATTCTCCCTGTCTCGGAAGTCCTTGATCAGCTTAATTCTGTACTGAGTCAGAATGATGATCTGGTTCTGGAAGCCCCACCAGGTGCGGGCAAAACAACTCTCGTACCACTGGAACTGCTCAATCATCCAGACTTGCGTGGTCAAAAAATCCTAATGTTGGAGCCCCGACGATTGGCCGCCCGAATGGCTGCTGCCCGTATGGCCAGTCAGCTCGGTGAATCGGTGGGTGAAACTGTCGGCTATCGGGTACGAATGGACTCTAAAGTGGGCCCGCAGACCCGCATTGAAGTGGTTACCGAGGGT